>ONWP01000024.1 GCA_900321595.1 uncultured Eubacteriales bacterium | reverse complement strand
GACGTAGTCCGCGTCAGTCTTGATGATCAGGCGGAAGGTGTGGAACCAGTTGCCGCTGTTGACCGTGGTGCAGTTGCCCAGGAAGTAGTCGATGATCGTGTTCACGTTCATCGCGTCGTACAGGGTCTCCACCTTGTAGGTGCCGTTGCGGTACGCGTCGCGCAGCGTGGTGCGCTCAGCGGACTTTCCGCCGAACACCTCGTCGGGCGTCAGCTTGACGTCATCCAGATCCGTCGCGGTCTCGCCGGTGGCCAGGATCTTATAGGTCACTACGCCGTTCTGAACGGAATCGACGGAATAGACCTTTTCCCGGGAACGGGACACGATTGTGCCCAGGCTGTCCACATAGTACAGATAGCCGTCGAAGAAACGTTCCGTCTGCTTCTCGACCATCCAGGCCTTGACCTGCTTGCCGATATCCACGGGCGTAACGGCCTCGTTGGATGCGTTCAGCGCGGCGGCGGCCAGCTCCGTGAAGTAGCCGTAGGCACGACGGATCGTCATATCCTTGTTGTCGCCGGCCTCCACCGTGTGGATGTAGGTCAGCGAACGGATGGGCTTGTCGTGCGCGTCCGCGTAAACGTACTGATCCGATTTGTTCGACACCGTGTAGCGGCTCATATCGCCCAAAATCGTGGGCTTGGCCATTTCAAAACTCTCGGTGCCGATGTTTACCGTATGCGTCCCGTTGAAAAACGCACCGGCCAGGTTCGACGCGCTGGTGTTGACGTCAGCCGCCGAAGCGATGCCTGCCAACCCCATGGTGACCGAGGAGATCACCATCAGAAGCGTCAGAACGAGACTCAAAGGCTTTCTGAATGATTTCATTCTGCATCCCCCTAAGAAGTATTGGTAATCAAAAGGGCTATGAACCCCCACAATGAACCATAATCATTATATAAGCAATCCGATGAAAATGCAATAGTTTTTGTAAAAATCCAACAGAAAAAGTGATCGATCAGACAGATATCGGCAATTCGTATCGGGACACGAAAAAACCGGCGTTCGAAGGCTGAGCGCCGGGAACGCCGATTTTTGTTTGTTTTGTTCGAAAAAAACCGATCCGAACGGTTCCTATCTCTGATTTTCGCGGCCGTTTTTCGAACGCAGACTTCTGTTAATACGCCTGCGTCATTTCTTTTCCAGCATTTTCAATGCCGGATAGATCCTCTTATAGATCCCGAATTTCTCATCGTAAAGCGCCTTGACCGCGGGATCGGGCGCGATGACCTCGCCCGTGCGCACGATCGCGGCGGCGCAGTCCGCCACGCTCGCGTACGCGCCGGTCGCCGTCATGGCCAGCATGGCGGCGCCGTAGCCGGGGCCCTGCTCGGTGACGGGCTTGACGAGCGTCAGTCCGGTCACGTCGGCGAGGATCCGCAGCCACAGATCGCTTTTCGCGCCGCCGCCGCAGACGGTGCTGCGCCGCACGTCAACGCCCTGCGCCCACGCGACCTCCAGACAGTCGCGCAGCGCGAAGGCCACGCCCTCAAGCACGGCCTGCATCAGATCCGCGCGGGAAGCGCCGGCGCTCAGCCCGACGAACGCGCCCCTGGCGTCGGCGTCGTTGACGGGACTGCGCTCCCCCATCAGATACGGCAGGAACATCACGGAATTGCGTCCCAGCCTTTCGGCGTCGATCTCCGCCTGCACAGCGCCGAAATCCGTTCGGCCGAGGATGTCCTCGCAGAACCACTTGTTGCAGGACGCCGCCGACAGGATGCAGCCCATCAGGTGGTACTTTCCGCCCGCGTGGTCGAAGCTGTGCAGCGCGTTCGCCGGGTCAACGGTGAACGTATCCGACGCGATGAAGACCGTGCCGGACGTGCCCAGCGAAATATTGCAGGCGCCGTCCGTCACCGTGCCGGTTCCCACGGCGGCGGCCGCGTTGTCGCCCGCCCCGGCCGCGACGACCGTATCCGGCGACAGGCCGAAGCGCGCCGCGATCTCCGGCAGGAGCGTCCCCACAGGCGCTTCGCTCTCACAGACGCGCGGCAGCTGGGATTCCCGGATCCGGCAGACGTCCGTCATCTCACGGCTCCAGCGCCGGTTTTTGACGTCGAAGAACAGCGTGCCGGACGCGTCTGAGCAGTCTGTCGCGTGCTCTCCGGTCAGCTTGTATACGATATAGTCCTTGGGCAGCATGATCTTTGCGATCCGCTCGAAGTTTTCCGGCTCGTTTTCCCGCATCCAGAGCAGCTTCGGCGCGGTGAAGCCCGCGAACGCGATATTGGCCGTCCACGCGGAGAGCTGCGCTTTGCCGATCTCCGTATTGAGCCGGTCGGTCTGCCGCTGGGTGCGGCCGTCGTTCCACAGGATCGCCGGGCGGATCACGTTGTCATCCGCGTCCAGCGTCACCAGACCGTGCATCTGCCCGGCCACGGCAAGGCCCTTGACGCGTTTCGCGTCCGTGCCCGCCAGCAGCGCCCGCATCCCGTCCGCGACCGCGTCCCACCAGTCGGCGGGCGACTGTTCGCTCCAGCCCTCCCGCGGATAGACCACGTCGTAGCCGCGGCTCTGCTCGCCGGCGATGACGCCGTCCTCGTTGACCAGAAGCAGCTTGACGGCGGAGGTCCCCAGATCGATCCCGATATATTGATTCATCGCAAAACACCTTCCTTTGTTTTAATATAACACGCCTCTTGCCCGCAGGTCAAGCAAAAACCCCGGCAAAAGCCGGGGCGCGACAGAATACGCTGTCAGATCTTCAGCAGACCGAACGCCTGCAGGATGCCGGTCACCAGGATCGCGAAGATAAAGAGCGGCGCGACCCACTTGACCATGACGGCGTAGAACTTCTTCATGGAAAACGGCCCGTTGAGCTCCACCTCGCTGATCACGAAGTCGGGCTTGACGACAAAGCCGACGACGATGCAGGTCAGCATGCCGACCAGCGGCAGCAGCACGCTGTTCGAAATAAAATCAAGGAAGTCGAGGATGCTCATACCGATGATCTTAAAGCCGCTCCAGATGCCGAAGCCGAAGGAGCACGCGATGCCCAGCAGGATGCCGTACACCGCGACGATGACCGTCGCCGTATTGCGCTTGATGCCGAACGCGTCCATCAGACCGGCCACGACGGCTTCCATGATGGAGACCGAGCTCGTGATGGCCGCGAAGAAGACCAAAAGGAAGAACAGCGCGCCGATGACGTTGCCTGCCGGCATGGAATTGAAGACCTTCGGCAGCGTCACGAACATCAGGGACGGGCCCTGTCCCAGCGCGGCGGGATCTCCGTTTGAGAAAACGAAGACGGAAGGCACGATCATCAGACCGGCCAGCAGCGCGATCGCCGTATCGAAGACCTCGATCTGCCGGGCGGCATTCTCGATATGCTCCTCCCGGGAGAAATAGGAGCCGTAGGTGATCATGATGCCCATGGCGAGGCTCATGGAATAGAACAGCTGTCCCAGCGCCGCGAGGAACGTCTTGAAGCTCAGCGCCTTGAAGTCCGGCAGCAGGTAATACTTCACGCCGGCCATCGCGCCGGGCCGGGTCAGCACATAGATCGAGAGTCCCACCGTCAGCACCAGCAGCGCGGGCATCAGAAACCGGCTGAGCGTCTCGATCCCCTTGTTCACGCCAAAGACCACGACCAGCGTCGTCGCGATGATGAACAGCAGGAACCAGACCAGCGGATCGGCCGTGCCGGAGATGTAATTGCCGAAAAAGCTGTCGTTCGCCGCGTCTGCCGCCTTGCCCATGACCATGACGGACATATACTTCGTCACCCATCCGCCGATGAGGCAGTAGTACGGGAAGATCAGCGCCGGCACGATCGTCGCGAGCTTGCCGACCCAGCCCCACCGTTTGCTCATCGCGCCGAAGGCGCGCATGGGGCTCAGGCGCGTCTTGCGCCCGATGGCGATCTCCGTCACCATCAGCACGAAGCCGAACGTGACAGCCAGCGCCAGATACACCAGCAGGAAGATGCCGCCGCCGTATTTCGCCGCCAGATACGGAAACCGCCACAGGTTCCCCAGTCCCACCGCGGAGCCCGCGGCGGCCAGCACGAACCCGAGCTTGCCCCGGAATGTACTGCGTTCGTTTGTTCCTTCCGTTCCCATTCTTTCACACTCCATTTCGCAAGGAAAGTTATAGCCCTTTTTGAACCGGTTGTCAACCGTTTCGATAAAAAACGATCCGCAGAGATTCTGCGGACCGCTCTTTGACGACCGTCAGTCGATCATTCCTGTTCTTCGACAGCCGCGTCGGGCGCGTTGCGGCCGATGCTGTCGATGCCGTTCAGACAGCTCGCCTTGGTCTTATAGCCCTCGCTGGTGGCGATGATCTCGCCGTTGCGCGCCTTCAGACGGAAGCGGAACTCCCCGGCTTTGTCCACATAGACCTCGTACTTGGGATGGGTGAGCGTCTCGAAGCCCTCGACCGTCTGATCCTCCACATGCGCAGCGGCGTTCGTGCGGAGGCTCTCCACACCGTTTTTGCAGGCGGCCAGACCGCTGTAGACCTCGCTGGTGGCGATGACTTCGCCGTTGCCGGCCTTGAGGTCGAACTTCACACCGGTAGCGGTGTTTCTGATGACAAATTTACCCATAGTTACCATCCTTTCGTCGGCGCAAAAGCGCCGTCTTCGGATTGATTATAACATATTGCCCGGCAAGAATCAACTGTTTATTTTC
>ONWP01000227.1 GCA_900321595.1 uncultured Eubacteriales bacterium | reverse complement strand
GGATTGTTGTTGCAGTAGGCGTACATATTCGTCCCGACGACGCCGGAGCCGGTGTCCTCATAGATATCGGCGTTCAGGAACCTGCCGAGCGCGGGATCGCGGCGGAATTCCCCGCACGGGAATTATAATCCATTCCGGCTGCGCTGTCAAACGAAGCCGCTTCCCGATCGCACGATCCCTTCCCTTACTATATGCAAAAAACGCCGTTTTGTGACACAAAATTTATACTTTTTGAAAATTCGTACATTTGCACAAATCGAGGCGTCCGGAATTGTGCATCCATACGAAATTGCAGATTTTTGAAAAAAGTCTGTCACAAAATCGCGTTTTCGGGAATATAGTATATGGAAGCTGAAAAACCAGCTTTGATAAACGCGGGATCGGCCGCCGGTCTCTGTGGCGCGAAAACGGAATCAAAGGGATGCCATGTGTTTGATCGAGGATTGGGAAGATAATCGACACACGCCGGATCCGCCGCTCCCGTGTTTATATAAAACGGTCACCGTTTTTATCCCATACACGAAAAGGGCGGAGTCGAGATGCGGCTTCGCTCTTTTCGCGCGGGACGCCTGCGGCGCTTGACAGGGCGTCCGGCGTTTTGCTATTATGAATCAGAAGCAAAAAGGAGTGTGATCCGCGATGGCAGACAAGCATCAGGACGCGGCGCTGACGAAGGCTGAGAAGAAGCGCGCCGAGACGTTTGAGGAAAAGACGCAGGAGCTGCTGGCGCGGGGGTACGTCCGGCATGACCTGACGGCGGACCCGAAGAAGGCGAACGTGACAGGGAGTCTGATGGGATTCCTGCTCGCATTGCCGTTCTTCGCCGCGTTCGTCATCCTTCACTGGGGGAAGGGCGTCGTCGACCTTTCTCTGCTGTTCGCAAACGGCGAGCAGGCGATCGGGCAGATGCTCGTCAGATGGGTAGCGTTCCTCGCCGCGCTCCTCGCGCTGATCGTCGTCCATGAGCTCGTGCACGGTCTGTTTTTCGGGCTGTTCGCGCAGGGCGGGTTCCGCAGCGTCGCGTTCGGGGTGAAGTGGAAATCGCTCAACCCGTACTGCACATGCTGCGACAGCCTCAGGCGGCGGCAGTATATGATCAGCCTGCTGGCGCCGTGCGTGCTGCTGGGGATCGTGCCGATGGTGGTCGCCCTCTTCATCCACAGCGTCCTGCTGCTGTTTACGGGCGTGCTGATGACCTCCAGCGCCGGCGGAGACCTGCTGATCGCCTCGCTGCTCCTGCGGGACAAGCCGACCGCAGAAGCGCTGTATTTCGATCACCCGACCGCGATCGGCGTGATCCGGTTCGACCGGGACTCGTAAAACACGCGAAGAACAAAACAGATCCGGGAGCCGATCCCGGATCTTTCGTTTTTTGAAGGTCAATACCGTTCGTCGAAGATGCGTTTGGACTTCTTTTCGCTTCTGGGCAGGGAGCCCATGGGGTTTGCCTCGCTGCGGATGGTGAGCCCGACGCGGGTCTTGAACGCGCTGCGCACGGCCTGCTCGAGGGCGAAGGCGTCCGCCTCCGGCTCGGCCTCAAACCGCAGCGTCATCTCGTCTCTGCCGTTTTCGTGGGCGATGCGGACCTGATACTCGCTGCTGACGCCGGGGATGTCCCGCAGGACGTCCTCGATCTGGCCGGGGTAGATGTTCACGCCCTTGACCTTCACCATGTCGTCGCTGCGGCCGATGATGCGGTCGATGCGCGGGAACGCGCAGCCGCAGGAGCACTTCTCCGGCACGATGCGCGACAGGTCGTGCGTCCGGTAGCGGAAGAGGGGCGCGCCCTGCTTGCGCAGCGTCGAGATCACGATCTCGCCGGTCTCGCCGTCGGGCAGCACCTTGCCGGTGACCGGGTCGATGATCTCCAGATAGATGTAGTCATCGAAGTAGTGCATGGGCGCTTCCTTCTGACAGTTGATGCCGATGCCGGGGCCGTAGATCTCAGTCAGACCGTAGATGTCGTACAGCTCGACGCCCAGCTCCGTGCGGATGCGGTCGCGCATCTTGTCGCCCCAGCGCTCCGAGCCGATCACGCCCTTTTTCAGGTGGATCTGATCGCCGACGCCGCGTTTTTTGATCTCCTCCGCCAGCAGCAGCGCGTAGCTGGATGTGGCCGCGAGGACGGTGCTCTTCAGATCGATCATCATCTGCAGCTGCTTGTCCGTGTTGCCGGGGCCGGTGGGGATCGTCATGCAGCCGAGTTTTTCCGCGCCCAGCTGGAAGCCGATGCCCGCTGTCCACAGGCCGTAGCCGGGGGTGATCTGAATGCGGTCGCGCTTCGTCAGCCCCGCCATCTCGTAGCACCGGGCGAAGAGCGTCGCCCAGTCGTCCACGTCCTGCTTCGTATAGGGGATGATGATCGGGGTGCCCGTGGTGCCGCTCGAGGAGTGGATCCGCACGATGTCCTCCTCCGGCGCTGCCTGCACGCCCAGCGGATACCCCTCGCGCAGCTCCGATTTCTCTGTGAAGGGCAGCGCCTCAAAGGCCTCCTGGGAATCGATCGCGTCGATGTCGATATCCCGGTATTTTTTGCCGTACAGATTGCCGGGGAAGTTCTTCGCCGCCTGCATGCGTTCGCGCAGAAGGGCAAGCTGCGTCCGGTTCAGCTTCATGTCACGCACTTCCATTCAAACAAGAATATACAAACTATACACCCAAAACAGCGGAAAATCAACGCTTTTTCGCAATTTTCCGCGGAATTGGCTCTTTACGCGCGGCGGTATATTGTGTATAATGATTGTGTATACGATTTTACAGGGCGCGTCTTCCGATCATCCGGACGCGACGCGGGGGGAGAAATATATGAAAAAAACAAGCTTTGCCCGGCGGATGCTCGCGCTGGCGCTGACGCTGATCCTGGGGCTCGGCGGCGTGTTGCCGGCGTTTGCCGAACAGGGCGATACGCCCGTCCGGTTCCTGATGACCGCGGGGCTGCGGTATGCGGCGCCGCAGTTCCGGGACAATTACTCCGACGCGTTCCTGCTGGACGCGCGCGTCAACGACCTGCAGTATGAGCAGCTCGACGGGCTGATGAACTCCATGTTCGCCCTCGGCCGCTCCCGCAAGGCGCTCGGCGGCGACTATCTGCTCATCGGCGGCGGCATGACCTACAACAGCGAATCCGAGAATCACGAGGCGCTGACGGCGCGGCTCGCGCAGTTCGAGTCGGAATCCGGCGTCAAGGTCATCACGGTCAACGGCCCGGGCGACCTCTACAACCGCAACAGCGCGACCTTCGCGGACGGCAAGCGCGTCAGAAGCCTGATCTCCACGACCTCCGCCATGTACCGCGACCTCTACGCCGACTTCGGCCCCGATCTGGCCGTCGCCACATACAAGAAGAGCGGCAACAGCCGCGGCAGCTGCTCCTACGCCGTGGATATGGGCTCTATGCGGCTCATCGTCATCGACGCGGCCTACTACGCGGACGACATCATGACGGCCGCCGGAGACAAGACCGTCACGGGCCGCATCGACGATCAGCTGATGGTGTGGCTTCAGGCGCAGTGCGCCGCCGCCATCCGCGCCGGACAGACGCCTGTGGGCTTCTGCGGCTGGGATCTGCTCGGCGGCGGATTCGACCCGGCCGGCGCGCTTGAGAACGGCGAGAGCGCCGGCGCGCTCCTCGCGGACGCCGGCATGCACTATTTCTTCTCCGCCGGCTCCGGGCGCAGCGACGTGTGCAGCGTCATGAGCGAGAACGGCGAGATCATCTACGGCGTGAGCGTCAGCAACCTGACGAGCTTCCCCAACCAGCTTCGCTGGTGCGAGTGCGACGGCAAAACGCTGACGACGGACATTGTGGACGTGGACGAGGTCCTGCCCGTGACGAAGCGTCCCGACGCGGACGGCCACGTCACCGTGTACGATCAGCCCTACCGGGTGACGGCGTCCCTGCGCGTGCAGTTCGCCGATTACGATATCGCCCGGTATCTGACGGATAAATTCGACAACTTCCTGCTCAACGGCCTGATCCCCGGCGTTCAGCAGTATCAGACGATCGAAAATTACCTGCAGGCCTCGATGAACATCGACGCGAAAGCGTGGCTGGACGAATTCCTGGGCGGGGGCGTCGACATCCTCGGCTCCTTCGCGGTGTTCGACTCCTCCAACGTGCTGAATCTGCTGAACAACTCCATCCTGCCGCAGCTCAAGGACGGGCTGCTCAAGGATCCGGAGGGCTTTTCCGATATGGTCTACGACGGGCTGAAATCCGTGACCGAGGCCGAGGTCAGCTCTGTGTGCTGCACGAAGTATCTGGATACCTACGGCTTCGGCAACGTGATGCGCGGCGGCAGCTACGGCGAGCTGCTGCTGTCGCTGGCTGTCGTCTCCCGCTGCGGCAACGAGGACATCTCGGACGACAAATTCCTCGTCGACGTGGGCGAGAATCTGCGCACCGGCGTGCTGGTGCCGTACATCGCCCGCGTGCTGGGACTCGGCGTCGGCAGGGACATCCTGCTCGACGGCATTCTGGACAACGTGACCGTGCAGCCGGAGTACCTGCTCTTCCTGGACGACACCGAGGATTCGCTGGGCAGCTATATCCAGACCGGATTCAAGTATCTGATGGCGATGTACCGGCAGGAGCCCACCTACGCGGGACTGTTCCGGGCGCTGATCTCCAGCCGGATCCTGGCCGGGCTCATGGGCGAATACGGCTCCACGCCGGAGGACGTGCTGGAGACCTATATCGAAAAATACTTCAGCGGCAGCCGCGCGGAATCCATCGGCGAGCAGCTGTACGCGTATTTCAGCTTTTACACGTCGGACGACGATCCCGTCGTGCGCGGCGACGAAGGCACGTACCGCTATCTGGGCCCGGTCACGCCGGATCCCGCGCGGGCGCATAAGGAGACCGTGTCGCGGCTGACCGTGACGGTCGGCGCCGACCCGACGAGCGAGATCGGCCTGAGCTGGTACACCACCACCGTCTGCCGGAACACGCATATCGAGCTGTACCGCGACGGCGGCGACTTCCGGGGCGGACACTACATCGGCGTGCCCGGCGCGGACGCCGAGATCGACGCGCAGGAGGTGCGCGTCAGCTACGCCGCGGTCGATCTGGGGATCGCCGCGCTGGGGCGGCGCACCGAGTGGATGATGCGTCATACGGTGAAGCTGACGGGGCTCCCGGCCGGGAGCGACTTCGTCTGCCGCGTGGGAGACGCCCAGGCGGACGCCTGGAGCGGCGACGTGACCTTCTCCACCGCGGACGACGGACGGAACGTCACGTTCATCCACGTCGCGGAGACGGCCGGCGTGGCCAAGTCGGAGTACGCCTCGGCGCTCAACGTGCTCAACTGTATCGATTCGCTGTATCCGGACGCGGATTTCGTCGTCCACACGGGCAATTACACCGTGGGCGGCGACGACAGCAGACAGTGGTCGATGCTGCTGGATACGATGCCGGCCGTCACGGCGGGCTTCACGTTCGCGCCAGCGGCGGGCACGGCGGAAAAGGGGAACGCGGCGGT
>ONWP01000224.1 GCA_900321595.1 uncultured Eubacteriales bacterium | reverse complement strand
CGCCCTTGGCCGCCATGGTGCCGAAGGTGGCGATCTGCGCCACGTGATCCTCGCCGTAACGCCGTCTGACGTACTCGATGACCTCCGGGCGCCGCACATAGCAGAAGTCGATATCAAAGTCGGGCATGCTGACGCGTTCCGGGTTCAGGAACCGCTCGAACAGCAGATTATACCGCATGGGATCGATGTTCGTGATCCCGCAGCAGTACGCGCAGATCGAGCCGGCGCCGGAGCCGCGCCCGGGGCCGACGGGAATGCCCATCTCCCGCGCGGCGTTGATGTAATCCCAGACGATCAGGAAGTAATCGATAAAGCCCATCTTATCGATGATGCCCAGCTCGTAGGTCATCCGGTCACGGTACTCCTGCGGGGCGTTTTCGCCGTAATGCTTCAGGAAGCCCTTTTCGCAAAGGCTCTTGAAGTATTCAAAGTGATCCATGTTGTCCGGCACGTCGTAGTGCGGCAGCAGGGACTGGCCGAAGGTGAACGAAACGTCGCACATGTCGGCGATCTTATTCGTGTTCTCGATGGCCTCCGGGTATTCCGGGAACAGCGCCAGCATCTCGTCGCCGTCCTTGAGATACCAGTCGTCTGTCGGGAAGCCCATGCCGGTGTCCTCTTCGATCGTGTGCTTCGTCTGAATGCACAGCAGGATCTTCTGGATCTCGGCGTCCTCCCGCAGGATATAATGCGAGTCGTTCGTGGCGACCAGCGGAATGCCCGTCTCCCGGGCGATCTGCACGATCTGCGGATTGGTACGCTTCTGCTCCTCAAGCCCGTGATCCTGCAGCTCCAGATAATAGTTTCCCTCGCCGAAGACGTCCCGGTACCAGATCGCGGTCTGTTTGGCGCCCTCGTAGTCGCCCTTGAGCAGCTTGCGCGGGATCTCCCCCGCCAGACAGGCGGACAGGCAGATGATATCCTCATGATACTGCTCGAGCAGGTCGTGATCGACACGGGGCTTCGTGTAAAAGCCGTCCACCCAGCCGGCGGAAACGATCTTGATCAGGTTTTTATAGCCGTTGTTGTTCTTCGCCAGCAGAACCAGGTGAAACCGCTCGTTGTCGATGCCGTGCACCTTGTCGAACCGGGTTCGCGGCGCCACGTAGACCTCGCAGCCGATGATCGGCTTGATCCCGGCCTTTTTGCAGGCCTTGTAAAAATCGATGCAGCCGTGCATGACGCCGTGGTCGGTGATGGCAAGCGCCGTCATGCCCAGCTCCTTGGCGCGGTCGACCAGGGGCCCGATCCGGCAGGCCCCGTCTAAGATGGAATATTCAGTATGTACGTGCAATGGCGTAAAGGGCGTCATTTCCCCTCACCTTTCTGTCCGTAATAAGCGTCCTTGCCGTGCTTGCGCAGGTAATGCTTTTCCAGAAGATACCGCGGCAGCGGATCCTCTCTGCCGAGCGCCATGGTCATATAGGCCATTCTGCAGCAGATCTCCAGCACACCGGCGTTTTCAGCGGCCTTTTCGGGCGTCGCGCCCCACGTAAAGGGGCCGTGCGAGCGCACCAGCACCGCCGGCACCGCCATGGGATCGAGCTGCCGCTCGCGGAAGGTCTGCGCAATGACAAGACCCGTGTTCTTTTCGTAATCATGCTGCACCTCGCGCCGGTTCAGGTCCCGGGTACACGGTACGCTGCCGAAGGCAAAGTCCGCGTGCGTCGTGCCGAAGGCAGGCAGATCGAGCCCCGCCTGCGCGAAGGCGACGGCGTTTTCACTGTGCGTATGGACGCATCCGCCGATCTCCGGGAACGCCTTATAGAGCTCCAGATGGGTCGGCGTATCAGAGGACGGCCGCAGGTCGCCTTCGGCGACGACGCCGTCGAGCGAAACGACCACGAGCTTTTCCGGCGTCAGCGCGTCGTAGGGCACGCCGCTGGGCTTAATGACCACGAGTCCCTTGTCGCGGTCGATGCCGGACGCGTTGCCCCAGGTAAACGGCGCGAGCCCCATCCGGTGCAGCGACATATTGGCTTCGTATACCTGTTGTCTGAGAGAATCCAGCATCACAGCACCTCCACTGCGGTCTTCTCGACGGGCAAAGCACGGATGTACCGGTCAAGGAACGCGCGGAAGCCCTCAACGTCCGCTTCGTCCGCCGTCAGCGTCTGCGTTTTCGCGTCCGCGAAGACCTCGTCGTTCAAATAAGCCTCGAGCGTTTGTCCGTCCCGCTTCCAGATGCGGTAGGCCGCCAGCAGCGCCATACCGTAGGGGCCGCCCTCACCGGCGGTCTCCATGACGCTCACGGGCGCGTTCACAGCCGCCGAGAGCATCCGCTGTCCCACGCCGGGCGTTTTGAAAAAGCCGCCGTGACCGTAGAGCTTTTCGATCCGCACACCCTCGGTTTCCGTCAGCAGATCCAGCCCGATCTTGAGCGTCGCCAGCGCCGACAGCAGGTGCGTCCGCATGAAGTTGGCAAGGGACATGTCCGCGTTCTCGCATCTGGCGAAGACCGGACGGCCGGCGTCCAGATCGGTGATCCCTTCGCCGGAATAGTAGTTGTAGCTCAGCAGGCCGCCGCAGTCGGGGCTGCCCTCGAGCGCCTTCTGAAAGAGCAGATCATAGAGCGCGGGCTTCTCCAGCGGGAACCCGGCCGCCGCGGCGAATTCGCCGAACAGCTTCACCCACGCGTTGATGTCGCTGGTGCAGTTGTTGCAGTGCACCATCGCCACCGTCGCGCCCGCGGGCGTCGTGACCATATCGATCTCCCGGTGCACGCCGAGCGGCTGGTCGGTGACGATCATCG
>ONWP01000221.1 GCA_900321595.1 uncultured Eubacteriales bacterium | reverse complement strand
TCGATCACGTCGCCCTGCCGCAGGAACATGGTCATGGGCTCGCGTCTGGCCGTCGGGAACGTCATCTTCAGCAGGGAGGGGACGGACGCACTGCGGCATAGCTTCGCCTGCGCGGCGTAGACTCTGCGGCGCAGACTGCTCAGACGAGGCAGCAGATCCTCGGCATCCGGCCGCGCGATGCGCAGCGTTTTGAACTGCCCTCTGCCGCCCGCGCAGGGGATGAGGCCGCTGGTGCAGGCCGGGATGACCGGCTTGTCGGTCAGCGTGCGGATGACGCTCAGGTAGTCGCCGACGCCCACGCCGCAGTCAACGGCAAGCGCCTGCGTGTCGCCCTCGATCAGGTACATGACGGAAAGTCCGCATTCGTCGATGCGCCAGACGCCGTCCGTCAGCCGGGTCGTCCGGTAAAGCTGCATGCCCATGTGAATCGTCTCCCTGTTTTTATTTTCGTAGGATGGTCTCAGCGCAGAAAGGCCGCGATCTTTTCCGCGTCCGCGAGCCCCTTGCGGTACAGCGTGGTCAGCTTTTCCCGATCCCGGGAAAGCGTCCCCATGCCGTACACGTCGTCCGGCGCGACCACGACGGCTCTGCCCTCGCGCTCGAGCGCCAGCACGGCCTCGAGGCTTTCCGCGTACAGCCGGTTCGTCCGCAGAAGCGCGTCGGCGGCGTTCGGATACTGCCGCCGGATGAGCTTCGCCCCTGCCTGGTTGCGGTTTTCCGACAGCGCCGTGTCCACCGGCTTCGTCAGAATCAGGACGAGCTTGTCGACGCCCATCTCCAGCGCCTTTTTATACGGGATGGGGTCGGCGACCGCCCCGTCGAAGTAGGGGACGCCGTCGACCACGGCGGGCTTTGTGAATACCGGCAGCGAGCAGGACGCCTCCAGCACGGTGTAGTCGTTGCGCCGGTAGTCGGATTTGTCGAAGTATTTCGCTTTTCCGGTGCGCCCGTCGGTCGCCACGATGATGAATTCCGCCGGGTTGTTCATCATGGCGTCGAAGTCCAGCGGATTCTCGCCGCCCTCGCGGCTGAGCGTCTCGTAGATGTATTCCAGCCCCAGCAGCGAGCCGGTCTTCGCGAGGCTGCGCGGCCCCAGATACTCCGGCCGGCTGGGATAATCCGCGTAGAAGGGATAGTTGCGCCCGCGCTGACGCGCCAGATACGAAGCGTCGTTCGCGCTTCCGGCGGACACGCCGATGAATACGTCCGCCATGATATTCAGGTCGAGCAGGGCGTCGAGAACGCCGGCGCCGTAGATGTCGCGCGTGCCGCCGCCGACGTCGATGATTCCGGTCAAGGATCCACCACCTCCATATACCCTAATCATACCATAGAATCGGAAAAAATCAACAAAAACGTTGCGCCGCCGCTTGACAACCGTGGAAAAAGTGCTATAATCCCACATGAGACAAGCAAATATCGTATAGGGGTGCTTTGCGGCTGAGATGGGATGTTCCCGAACCCTTGACCTGATCCGGGTAATGCCGGCGTAGGGAATACAAGTGTTTTTCGGTCGCATCGCGTTTTTTCGCGGTGTTTTTGTTTGTCCATAGAAATGACTGAAACAGGGAGTGTTGTAAATGAACGCAAGCGTAGCCATCCAGGTGCTGCCGGCTGTCGATTCCGATGAAGAGGTCTGCCGGATCGTTGACGAAGTCATCGCGTATATCAAATCCACGGGGCTGAACTGCTACGTCGGCCCCTTCGAGACGACCATCGAGGGCGACAGCTACGATCAGCTGATGGAGATCGTGACCAACTGCCAGAAGGTCGCGCTGGCGGCCGGCTGCGACGGCGTCAGCGCCTACGTGAAGATCGCCTACAGACCCGAACGGGAGATCATGAGCATTGACAAAAAAGTCTCAAAATATCACGTCTAAGATCGCGCCGGTCACGGCGCTGCTCGCCGTGGCCGCGGTCTGGTGGTTCATCAGCGGCCGGGAGCTGGTGCCCCGGTATATGCTGCCGTCACCCGGCGAAGTTGCGGCAGCGTTTGTCAAAAACTTCGCCATTATGATGAAACAGGCCGCCGTGACGCTGCAGGAAGCCGGTCTGGGACTGCTGCTGGGCGTGATCATCGCCTTCGCGGTGGCGGTCGTCATGGACTTCGTGCCGTTCCTGCGCAGCGCGCTGTATCCCATCCTCGTCATCACGCAGACGATCCCGACGGTGGCGATCGCGCCGCTGCTGGTGCTCTGGATGGGCTTCGGCATGGCGCCCAAGGTGACGGTGGTTGTGCTGACGACGTTTTTCCCCATCGCGGTGGGGCTCTTGGGCGGCTTTGAGGCCGCGGACCGGGATCAGATCGATCTGGTGCGCACCATGGGCGGCAAACGCTGGCGGATCTTCCGCTTCGTGAAGCTGCCGGCGGCGCTGGAACCGTTTTTCTCCGGTCTGCGCGTTTCGGCCAGCTACGCCGTGGTCGGCGCCGTGGTCAGCGAATGGCTCGGCGGCTTCAACGGACTGGGCGTTTATATGACCCGCGTCCAGAAGGCCTACGCCTATGACAAAATGTTCGCCGTGATCGTATTCATCTCTGTGATCAGTATCCTGCTCATGGGAGCGGTCTCCCTGCTGCAGCGGGTCTGTATGCCCTGGAAACGGGCGAAAGGAGCGTAAACACTATGAAAAAAATCGTATGCATCGTTCTCGCGGTGCTGATGGCGCTGAGCCTCGCGGCCTGCGCCGGCAAAAAGCCGGCTGAGGAGGCTTCCACAGGCGACGCGGCTTCCGGGAACCTGATGAAGATCACCTTCTGTCTGGACTGGACGCCCAACACCAATCACACCGGGCTTTACGTCGCCAAGGCCAGGGGCTTGTTTGAAAAGGCCGGTCTCGACGTGACGATCGTCCAGCCGCCGCAGGCCGGCGCCGTACAGGCGTGCGCCAGCGGACAGGCGCAGTTCTCCATCGACGCGCAGGACACCCTCGCGCCGGCGCTGGTGTCGGATACGCCCATCGGCGTGACTGCCGTCGCGGCGATCCTGCAGCACAACACCTCCGGTATTATGTCCAGTAAAGGACAGGGTATGGATCGTCCCGCCGGCATCGCCGGCAAGACGTACCTGACGTGGAATTCGCCCACGGAGCTGGCGATCATGCAGCACGTCGTCGAGACGGACGGCGGCGACTGGAGCAAGGTCAGCGTGATCCCGAATACGGTGACCGAGGAGGCGCAGGACGTCAGACAGAATCCCGATCACGCGATCTGGGTTTTCTACGGCTGGGGCGGCGTCAACGCCGAGGTCAGCAAGATCCCCGTGGATTTCTTCTTCTTCAAGGATATCGACGCGGTGTTCGACTACTACACGCCCGTCATCATCGCGAACGACGCGTTCCTCAAGGAGCAGCCGGACGCCGCGAAGGCGTTCCTGGCGGCCGCGGCTGAGGGCTACGCCTGGGCGGCGGCGCATCCCGAGGAGGCAGCGCAGATCCTGATCGACGGGGACGAGACCGGCTCTCTGGTCGGCTCGGAAGACCTCGTCGTCGCGTCGCAGAAGTGGATCAGCGCGCAGTACACCGCAGACGCGCAGGCGTGGGGCCGCATCGACCCCGCGCGCTGGGACGGCTTCTACGCGTGGCTCTTTGAAAATGGTCTGATCGAAAAGGAGCTGCCCGCCGGCACCGGCTTTACGAACGATTTCCTGCCGTGAACGAGACGGTATTGACCTGCCGCGGGATCTGCAAATCCTTCGGGGAGAAGCAGATCCTGCGGGATGTTTCCCTGGATCTTCACAGGGGCGAGGT
>ONWP01000220.1 GCA_900321595.1 uncultured Eubacteriales bacterium | reverse complement strand
TCAAATCAAAAAGAGAGCCGAAGCTCTCTTTTTGATTTGGAGCGGATAACGGGAATCGAACCCGCCTCCTCAGCTTGGGAAGCTGATATTCTACCAATGAACTATATCCGCGATTGCCCGTTTATTATAGTATAACCGTCAGGAAAAATCAAGAGGTTTTTTCAGTTTTCCCAGAAGCGATTGCATATCCGCCGGGATCGGCGCGGTGAAGGTCATCGGCCGCCCCGTCACCGGGTGCGTGAGCGTCACGCGGCCGCAGTGCAGCGCCTGCCTGCTGATCTCAGCCCTCGAGCCGCCGTACATGTCGTCGCCCAGAAGCGGACATCCGGCCGACGCGAAATGCACACGGATCTGGTGCGTCCGCCCGGTGAGAGGCCGCACCTCCAGAAGCGTCCGGTCCTTTCCCGAAGCGATCGCGCGCCAGCGCGTGACAGCCGCGTCGCCGCCCTCGCCCACCGCGCGCAGCGTCTTGCCGGGGTCTGGCCGCACGATCGGCCGGTCGATCACGCCCCCGCCCGTCAGAACACCGGTCACGACGGCGTAATACGTCTTGTCGAGCTTCCCCGACAGCGCGGCGGCGGCCATGCGGTGCTTCGCGCAGATCACCACGCCGCTGGTATCCTTATCGAGCCGTCCCACCGCGCGAAAAACAGCGGTTTCCCCCCGGTCGGCGTAGTACGCGGCGACGGCGTTGGCCAGCGTGTCGCCCTGATGGTTGTGGGTCGGATGCATCGCCAGGCCCGCCGGCTTGTTGACGACCAGCAGGTCGTCGTCCTCATACAGCACGTCCAGCGCGAAACGGATCGGCTCGGCCTGTCCCGCCCGGTCCGTCAGGCGCACCGTCACCACGTCGCCGGTATGCACGGGATCAATCGTCCGGGCGTGTTCGTCGTTGAGCCGGATGCCGTTCTCCTGCCGCTTGAGCGAGGCGACCAGCCGCGCGCCCAGGCGCATCTGTCCGCGCAGGACGACGATCAGCTTCTTTCCGTCATATTCCGCCGGAACGACGTATTGCAGCAGTCTTTCCATAAAACCCCGAAAAAAACCGGCCGCAGCGAACCACGGCCGGCCGATCGATTCAAAATCAGAACGCCTTGACGGACCAGCCCTCGGGACCCTCGATCTTGCCCCACTGGATGCCGGTCAGGTTGTCGTACAGCTTCTGGGAGAGCGCGCCGATCTTGCCGCCGTTGATGGTCATGATCTTGTCGCCCCACTTGAGCTCGCCGATGGGCGAGATGACAGCCGCGGTGCCGCTGCCGAACGCCTCGAGCAGCTTGCCCTCGTCGTAGGCCTTCGCGATCTCCTCGATGGAAACGCGTCTCTCGCTGACGTTCAGGCCCCAGCTCTTGAGCAGCTCGACGCAGCTCATGCGGGTGATGCCGCCCAGGATGCTGCCCTGCAGCGCCGGGGTGACGATCTCGCCGTCAAAGACGAAGAACACGTTCATCGTGCCGACCTCTTCGACGTACTTGCGCTCCACGCCGTCGAGCCAGAGCACC
Source organism: uncultured Eubacteriales bacterium (assembly GCA_900321595.1). Lineage (GTDB taxonomy): Bacteria > Bacillota > Clostridia > Oscillospirales > Acutalibacteraceae > UBA1081. Next base: position 1,778 of record ONWP01000220.1, on the reverse strand, counting down.
TGGGTGTAGCCGGCCTTGGCCGCCTCATCCTGCGCTTTCAGCGAGCAGGCGTAGTTGCCGCCGGTCTTCGTGAAGCCCATGCCGCCGCGCACGGCGCGGACGTAGCTGTTTTCCACGTAGATCTTGACCGGGTTGAGCCCCTCGGGATAGTACGCGCCCACGGGGGACAGGATGATGATGAACAGGTAGTGATGCGCCGGATGCACGCCGACGTGCGCGTCGGTCGCGAAGATGAAGGGACGGATGTACAGGCTCGTATCAGGCGCGGTGGGGATCCAGTCCTGATCGACCTCGACCAGCTTCTTGATGGCTTCCACGGCGAAGGCTTCGTCGATCGCGGGGATGCACAGACGCTCGTTGGACACGTTGAGCCGGGCCATGTTCTTGTCCGGGCGGAACAGACGAACGCTTCCGTCGGCGCAGCGGTACGCCTTCAGACCCTCGAAGACCTCCTGACCGTAGTGCAGGACCATCGCGGCGGGATCGAGCGCGATATCCGCGTAGGGTACGATGCGCGCGTCGTGCCAGCCCTGTCCCTCGTCATAGTTCATGACGAACATGTGGTCGGTGTAGTAGTTGCCGAAGCCGAGCTTGCTCTGATCCACGGGCTTGGTCTTCGGTGTCTTCGTGCGTTCAACCTTGATTTCCATGTAGTAAGACTTCCCTTCCGAAAAGAATTTGCGTTATCAGTGAAACGTCAGCGGCGTTTCTTGACAATGACGAAGATGACGACGGCCACGATGACCGCCACGGTCGCCACGGACAGGATCAGCAGCACCACCATGGAGGACTGATCCATCTTCTTCGCGGGCGCGTTCGGCTGCGTCCCCTGCTGGGCGCTGTCGGCGACGATGGGCTCCGCGGCCCCGTTGTAAGCGCCCGCGCCCTGCTGTGTGGTGGGCGCGGCGGGCGTCGAAGGCGCCGCCGTATTGGCGACGACCGCGGTCACCTGCTGCTGTTGCTGCGTCGCGGGCGCGGCCTGCGCGGCGGGCCGGGTCGAGGCGACGACCGTCTCAGTCACCGGCCGGGTCTCGATCACCGGCAGCGTCGGGCTGGGCCGGTTCGAGGTCGTGGGCGCCTTGGTCGTGTTGTCCAGCGTGTTGCCGCCGAAGGACGTGCCCAGACGGTCGCCGAAGACGTCGCGCAGCATCCCCGTGCCGCTGGAAAACGCCTCCTGCCCGAGGGCGATCAGCTGGCTCAGCGCGCTGTTGTCGCCGAAGCCCTCGATGATCTTGCCGATGTCGGTATCGGTGATGTTCTCTAAATCCACGTCGATGCCGAAGGCTCTGATGATGTTGAGGATCTCATCGCGCACCTCCGGATTGTCGGTGGAGCGCATTCTGTTGAACAGGTCGCGCAGACGCTTCGCCAGCTCACTGTCGGAGGGCGCGGCCGCCTGCGTCGTGGATTCGCTCTGCGCCAGTCCGGCTGTGCCGCCGGAGGAGGAACCCGCCTGGGCGCGCATGCGGCTGATCGTATCCTCGAACCGCTCCTGGATGGTCTTTCCCCAGGCTGTGCCCGCGATCGCGCAGGCGAACAGCACGGCCGTCAGCGCGATGGACAGCATTCTCACGGTCTGTTTTCTCATATCAAACCACCCTTCCCCATCTTATAGTATCATATTACACCTTTGCGGAAGGAATGTCAAGATGCGCGCGCAAGTTGCGGTCAGCGGCGGACTCCCCCCGCGTACACCCCGCAGAGCGTCGCGTCGCAGCGCTCTGATAGAAACGACTGCTTCCCGCGACAAAATCCATCGCGCGAAAGCGTCACGCGAC
>ONWP01000127.1 GCA_900321595.1 uncultured Eubacteriales bacterium | reverse complement strand
TTGGCGCGCTGCGAGGGACTCGAACCCCCGACCTACTGGTTCGTAGCCAGTCACTCTATCCAGCTGAGCTAGCAGCGCATCTCGTTTCAACAGTCAGTATCATACCACCGCTGAACCTGTTTGTCAAGAGAAAGTCCGGTTTTTGTTGCAAAAAATTTGAAGGTGTGCTATCATGACGCGGGTGATAATTATGATCGGCGAACAGATGACCTGCCTGGCGATCCACGATATTTCCTGTCTGGGAAAATGCTCTCTGACAGCTGCGCTGCCGATCTTAAGCGCGGCGGGCGTCAGCGTCGGCATTCTCCCGACGGCGCTCCTGTCAAACCAGACCGGCGGGCTGAATCTGTATACGCGGCTGGATCTGACGGAGGAGATGGGGCGCATTACGGATGTTTGGTCGCGTACAGGCGCGCGCTTCGACGCCGCGTTCAGCGGGTATCTCGGCTCCGCGCGGCAGGCCGCGCTCGTGCGCGACGCGGTCGACCGGTTCGTCGAGAAAGACGGGCTGTTCCTCTGCGATCCCGCGATGGCGGACAACGGCGCGCTGTACAGCGGCTTCGACGCGGATTTCGTCCCGGCGATGCGGTCGCTCTGCGCGCGCGCGGACGTGCTGACCCCGAATGTGACGGAGGCGATGCTCCTGCTCGGGAAGGACGCGGACGCGCCCTTTGACGAGAGCGTCCTGTATGCGCTGCGGGAGCGGTTCGAGCTGGCCGGGTGCGTCGTCACCGGCGTCTCTGACGGGGATCAAATCGGCTCCGCCTGTCTGGACGCCGGCGGCGTTTCCTACGCGATGACGCCGCGCCTTGCCGGAATGTTCCACTCCACCGGCGACGTTTTCGCGTCAGCGCTGACCGGCTGTCTGTTGCGCGGACTGCCGCTTGCCGAGAGCTGCCGCGCCGCGTCCCGGTTTACCTACCGATGCATCGTCGAAACGGTGGAAAACGGAGGCGATTCCCGATACGGCCTGTGTTTTGAACCGTGTCTGGGGACGCTGATCGAAGAGCTGGAGGAAAAGCAAATTGGCTGAACTGAATATTGTTCTGGTCGAGCCGGAGATCCCGCAAAATACGGGCAACATCGCAAGGACCTGCGCCGCGACCGGCGCGCGTCTGCATCTGGTGCGGCCGATGGGGTTCGAGCCGGACGACCGCAAGCTCAAGCGGGCCGGACTCGATTACTGGTATCTGCTTGACATTACGTATTATGACGGTCTGGCGGATTTCTTCGCGAAGAATCCGGACGGCGCGTTTTTCTATTTTTCAACGAAGGCGAAGCACGTCTACAGCGACGTCGCCTATCCGGACAAGTCGTATCTCGTCTTCGGCAAGGAAACCAAGGGCCTGCCGGAGAAGCTGCTGCACGACAATCCGGATACGACCGTGCGCATCCCGATGATCGCGGACGCGCGAAGCCTGAATCTGTCCAACGCTGTGGCGGTCGGCGTGTATGAGACGCTGCGGCAGTGGGGCTTTCCGCGGCTTCAGTCCTTCGGAAAGCTGCGGGAGTATGACTGGACGGATTAAGCGCTACGAAAGCGGATCATAGGGGAGGACGACGCGATGGAGAAGCAGGACAAGGGACGCAGGCGGGTCTATCTGGCGGCGCCGTTTTTTACCGAGGAAGAGGTCGCGAACATCGAACGCGCGGAGGCGGCGCTTGCCGGACGCGGGCTGGACGTGTTCAGCCCGATGCGTCACGGTGCGCAAGCTTTGCCCGGCACGACGCAGTGGGCGTATGAGCTGTTCGAGACGGACCGGTCCGCGATCGACGGTTCGGATCTCGTCGTCGCGCTGTATTACGGCAGCAACGGCGACACCGGCACGGCCTGGGAATGCGGATACGCCGCGGCGAAAGGGATCCCGGTCGTTCTGGTGCATATGAATCGGGACGGCGACTCCAACCTGATGATGCACTGCGGCTGTACGACAAACATCGGCTTCGCGGATCTGGCGTCGTTTGATTTTGACGCGCTGCCGGTATATGAATACGAGGGGAAAATGTTTTGACGCGGTTTCCGCGCCGCGCCTGTCGCGGCCGCAATTTGGACGCAGTTATGCTTGATTATTTATTCGATTTCGGTTATAATTAAATTTAACCGAAAGAAAGGGATTGAAAACTATGAATCTGGACAATAAAGTGAGTTTCCGCGTTGCGGGTCTTCAGTACACCGTCAAGACCGATATGGATCCCGACGACGTGATGCGCATCGCGCAGGTCCTCGATCGCCGCGTGATGGAAGCCATGCGCGGCCCCGGCAACGTCTCCGCGACCCAGGCGACGGTGCTTGCCGCGCTGGGCTTCGCGCAGGAGACGCAGGCCGCCGCCCGCGAGATCGCCTCGCTGCGCGAGCAGCTGCGCGAGTCGCTGGAGGACGCGGCGCAGGCCAAGAGCGAGCGCGATGTGCTGCGCCGGGAGCTTGCGAAGTATAAGAGGGACTGATCCGATGCAGATCCGTGCGAAGAAGCTTCGCGACGGCGCGGTCATGCCGCGGCGGGCTTCCGCGGGCAGCGCGGGCGCCGACCTGTACGCCTGCATCGACGCGCCGGTCGTCATCGCCCCGGGCAGGGGCGCCGCGATCCCGACGGGGATCGCCGTCGAGCTGCCGGAGGGGCACGTCGGCCTCGTGTACGCCAGAAGCGGCCTTGCCTGTCGGCACGGCGTGATCCCGGCAAACTGCGTCGGGGTCATTGACTGTGATTACCGCGGCGAGGTGACGGTCTTTCTCACCTGCCTGTATGATACGTCCTACACGGTCGAACCGGGGGAGCGCATCGCCCAGCTCGTGGTGACGCCGTACGCGCAGGCGGAATTCGTCGAATCCGACGCGCTGACGGAAACCGCGCGCGCTTCGGGCGGCTTCGGCTCCACCGGGACGCGCTGAAGCATAGAGGAACAGCATGAACTATCAGATCAATCAGGAAGTCTACGCGTCGGCCTTTTTTCTGCCGACCAGCGTTGCGGACGAGCATCTTCGGCTGGCCGGAAAGGCCAATCTGAAGGTGCTGCTTTGGCTGTTCCGCAACCCGGGGCAAGCGCAGGATCCGGCGGTCATTTCCCGCCAGACGGGCATTCCGGAGGATGAGATCGACGACGCGATGCTCTACTGGGTCGAGGCCGGGATCATCCGCCGCGCGGGGGAGGCCGCTGCGCCCGGAAAACCGGCACGGCAGGCGCCGGAAGCAGGCAAAAGCGGCTTTCATCCGGTCGCGGAGACAGATCCCGAGCCGGAGGTCCGGCCCGCGCTTCGCATCACGCCGTCTCAGATCGCGGCGCGGCTCGCCGAGTCTGACGATATCGCGTACCTGATGAATCAGGCGCAGGCGCTTTTGGGGCGGACGCTGGGACATGACGCGCAGGCCGATCTGCTGGAGATCCACGACTTTTACGGCCTCGACACGCGTGTGATCCTGACGGCGTGCCAGTACGCCCGCACCGTCGGAAAGCAGAACAACATGCGCTTTATCAAGACGCTCGCGAAAGCGTGGAGCCGCGACGGGGTCGATACCTTCGAAAAGGCGGCGCAGCGCGTGTCGCAGCTGATGCAGTCAAATGCGCTCTGGGAACAGCTTCGCAAGGCGACCGGCATCGAGACGCCGAAGCCGACGGACTATCAGAGCGAATGCCTCTACCGGTGGACGCAGGAGATGGGCTTTTCCCTGGAGATGATCCTGCTGGCGTACGACCGCACGGCGGAGAAAAAGGGCAAGATCGATTTTCGCTATATGAACGGGATCCTGCAGTCGTGGTACAAAAACGGCGTCAAAACGCCGGCGGACGCGGAAGCGGCGCAGCGCAGCTTCGCGAACCGGCTGCGCGCCGGTCAGGATCCGTCTGACGCAGGGTCGAAATCATCCTATGACATTGAAAAAGCGCTCGCGCAGGCGCGCCAGCTCGATCCCACCAAGACAAAGAGAGGACAGTGAGCCATGTCTTATCCCGTCAACGTATATGAACAGGTCCGGCAGACCATCGCCGACCGCCGCAGAAAGGCGGAGGACGACGCGCAGGCCCGTGCGGACGCGTTCTATGCCGAAAGCCCGGAGGCGCGTCAGGCGGCGGCCGAGATGCGCCGGAGCGCGTATGCCGTCGTGCGGGCGATCGGCGCGTCAGAGGACGCGCAGGCGATCGTGGAGAGCATGATGCGCAGGAATCTCGCGGCGCAGGCGCGGCTGCGGCAGATCCTGACGGATCGCGGCCTGCCGGAAAACTATCTGGATCCCCGGTACACCTGCGCGATCTGCGGGGATACCGGCGTCAGGGACGGGAAGCTGTGCGAATGCTTCCGCGCGCTGCTGCGCCGGACGGCCTACGAGGCGCTGTGCCGGGAGTCGCCGATGCAGCTGTCCCGGTTCGAGGACTTCGATTTATCCTACTATAAAGACGATCCGAACGCGCTGGAGCTGATGGAGCGCAATTATGCCTTCTGCCGCAATTACGCGGACGGCTTCGACCTCAATTCGAGCAGTATCCTGATGACGGGGGAGACCGGGCTCGGGAAGACGCATTTGTCGCTCGCGATCGCCGGCGCGGTCGTGGAAAAAGGATTCGGCGTGGTCTACGGCTCCGCGCAGAAGCTGTTCGCGCGGATGGAACGGGAGAAATTCGGAAAATCCGACCAGCCCGACGGCACGACCGAGGCGATGCTGGAGACCTGCGATCTGCTGATCCTCGACGATCTCGGCGCGGAATACGCCACGCAGCTTTCCAAGGCGCAGCTCGGGTCGCTGATCGACACGCGGATGCTGTCGGGAAAGCCTACGATCATCAGCACGAATCTTTCCATCCGGCAGCTGGAGGAGCGCTACAGCCGCAGGATCGCTTCGCGCATCATCGGGGAATACGCCATTCTCATGTTCGCCGGGCGCGATATCCGGCAGCTCAGGAAGTGACTATGTACGATTTAACGGATATCAATCAGATCAAGAGACTGCTCAATAAAAACGGGTTCCAGTTCTCCAAGGCGCTGGGACAGAATTTCATCATCGATCCGGACGTCTGCCCGCGCATGGCGGAGGAAGCGTGTCTGGATGAGAACACCGGCGTGCTGGAGATCGGCTCCGGCATCGGCGTGCTGACGGTCGAGCTGGCCAGACGCGCGGGCAAGGTGCTGACCACAGAGCTGGACACGCGTCTGATCCCGGTGCTTGCCGATACGCTGCGCGGGATGGACAACGTGGAGGTGCTCAACGCCGACATCATGAAGCTGGATATTCCGCGCGCGATCGAACAGAGCCTGGGCGGCTGCGGCAGACTTGTGGTCTGCGCGAATCTGCCGTATTACATCACCTCGCCGATCATCATGCGGCTGCTGGAGGGGGACTTCGGCTTTACGGATTACTACTTCATGGTGCAGAAGGAGGCCGGGGAACGGCTCTGCGCCGAGGTCGGCTCCCGCAAAGCCGGCGCGGTGACGGTGGCCGTCGCGTACCGGGCGGAATCAGAGCTGCTGTTCCCGGTGAGCCGCGACTGCTTTCTGCCGGCGCCGAAGGTGGACAGTCAGGTCATCGCGCTGCATCGTCTGGAAAAACCGCCCGTCGCGCCGGTCGATCAGACGTTTTTCTTTGATATGATACGCGCCGCCTTTTCCCAGCGCCGCAAAACGGCCGCCAACGGCATTTCGTCCGGTCTGGGGATGCAAAAGCAGGCTGTGTTCGACGCGCTGGCGGAAGCGGGTCTGGCGCAGAGCGTGCGCGCGGAGTCGCTGACGATGACACAGCTTTCGGCGCTGTGCGACGCGCTTTATAAAAGGAGAGACAGCTGATGGCGGGAAAGTTTATCGTGATCGAGGGGCTTGACGGCGCCGGAAAGACGACGCACGCGGCGCTCCTCGCGGAATACCTGTCCGCGAAGGGGATCGACGTCGTGCGGCAGGCGGAGCCGACGGACGGCGCGTACGGCAGGGCCTGCCGGGAAGCGCTCGCCGGAAAGACGTGTCCGAAGACGCAGCTTGCCATGCTCTTTACCATGGACCGGATCGATCACAATCTGCGGCCGGACGACGGGATCGAGACGCTCCTCGCGGCGGGGAAAACCGTGCTGTGCGACCGGTACTACTATTCGACGCTCGCGTATCAGGGGCTCGACGTGGGGACTGACTGGCTGGCGGCGCTCAACCTCGGCTGCCCGGATATCCGCAAACCCGATTTGTGCGTCTTTATGGATCTCGCGCCGGCGGTCAGCATGGCGCGCATTC
>ONWP01000240.1 GCA_900321595.1 uncultured Eubacteriales bacterium | reverse complement strand
TTCGGCGAGACCATCGCGAACCCGGCGCTGACCGTCTTCGACATCGAGCGCTTCGCGAACGCCGCGCACGCCCACGGCGTGCCGCTGATCGTGGACAACACCTTCGCCACGCCGATCAACTGCCGTCCCTTCGAGTGGGGCGCGGACATCGTGACGCACTCCACCACAAAGTACATGGACGGCCACGACGCCGGCGTCGGCGGCTGCATCGTGGACAGCGGCAGATTCGACTGGATGGCGCACGCGGACAAGTTCCCGGGGCTGACGACGCCGGACGAATCCTACCACGGCGTGGTCTACGCCGAGCGGTTCGGGCAGGGCGGCGCGTTCATCACGAAGTGCACCGCGCAGCTCATGCGCGATTTCGGCTCCATCCAGTCGCCGCAGAACGCGTTCCTGCTCAATCTGGGGCTCGAGTCCCTCGCCGTGCGCATGGAGCGCCACTGCGCCAACGCCCAGAAGGTCGCCGAGTTCCTGGAGAAGGATGAGCGCGTGGCGTGGGTCAACTATCCCGGTCTGCCCGGCAACAAGTATTATGAGCGCGCGAAGAAGTACCTGCCCAAGGGCTCCTGCGGCGTGATCAGCTTCGGCGTCAAGGGCGGCAGAAGCGCGGCCGAGGCCTTCATGAAGAAGCTGAAGGTCGCCATGATCGCCACGCACGTGGCCGACGCGCACACCTGCGTGCTGCATCCGGCGAGCGCGACGCACCGGCAGCTCACCGATGAGGAGCTGATCGCCTGCGGCGTATCGCCCGACATGATCCGCTTCAGCGTGGGCATCGAGAACGTCGACGACATCATCGCCGATCTCGATCAGGCGCTTGACCTGTAAAAGGTTCGCGCGGCGGGAATACAAAAACGCAATATGGAGCGGTCCGTCTTGACAAACGGGCCGCTTTCGCATAAAATAGAATAGAGAAAAAGTATCCGGGAAAGGAAACTGGAAGATGAAAAGACAGAATCGCTTCCTGCGCCTGCTCGCTGTGCTCTGCGCGGCGCTGATGGTCGTCACGGGAACGGCTCCCGCGGCCTTCGCGGAGCTGGCGTTCGATCACGCGAAGCTCAACGCCGGCACGGTGCTGGTGAGCAAGACCGACCAGATCATCGCGCCCGGCGTGACGATCTCGAATTTCGTCACGAATAACGCCGAAGGCTCCAATCAGATCACCACCTACGCGGTAGAAGTCGATCTGAACAACAAGACGACCGGCATCCTGGCGAGCTACAAGGACTACATGAACGGTCTCGGCGACAAGGACTGGGGCATGCAGAGCGTGCTCGACCAGGCCAACGCCGCGCAGAAGTACTATCAGAAGACCGACCCCAATTTCCAGATCGTGGCCGGCACCAACGGCGACTTCTTCAATATGGGCAACGGCGCGCCGACCGGCTCCTTCGTCATGGCGGGGCATAAGTACAACACCAACAGCGGCTGGCCGTATTTCGCGATCCTCAAGGACGGTACGCCCGTCATCCGCAAGGGCGGCAGCGACCTGAGCGATGTGCGCGAATGCGTCGGCGGTCCCTGCATTATCATGCAGGGCGGCGAGGAAAGCTACTGGCCTGAGAGCGGCGTCGGCTACGGCGTGACGCAGGAGCCCCGCACCGCGGTGGGGATCAAGGCCGACGGCAGCGTGGTCATCACGGTCTCTGACGGCCGTCAGAAGCCCTATTCCGCCGGTCAGAACTTCAAGGAGATGGTGGAGCAGATGAAGGCGCTCGGCTGCGTCGACGCGATCTGCCTCGACGGCGGCGGCTCCTCCACGTTCATCTCCCGCGACCCCGGCGACGCGCTGCAGCTGCGCAACATCCCCTCCGACGGCATGGACCGCACGGTCTCCACGGCGCTGCTGATCTACTCGACGGCCGTGAGCGACGGCTCCTTTGACTACGCGACCGTACAGGCGGCCAAGCCCTCTCTGATCGCGGGGGACACCACGCGCCTGACCGTCACGGGCTTTGACGCGTCCTGCAAGGCGGTCGCGCTGCCCGCGAACGGCGAGCTGGCGCTCGTTGAGACCGATATGGGCGAGCTGATCGACGGCTTCTTCGTCTCGAACGGAAAGGCCGGCGCCGCGCACGCGGAGTACCGCGTGGACGGCGTCGTCAAGGGCAAGTGCGAGCTGCAGGTCGTCGACCCTGCGGCCGCCGGTCTCAAATCGCGCTGGTACACCGCCGGCGGCTATGTCTTCTATCTTGGCGCCGACGGCAAGCCCGTCACCGGGACGCAGACCATCGGCGGCAGCAGCTATACCTTTAACGATATGGGCGCGCTTGACCGCTTCGCGGTGGTCAAGTCCGACGGTACGCTCCTCAAAAACGCCTGGTACGGCAGCCAGTACTATCTGGGCG
>ONWP01000216.1 GCA_900321595.1 uncultured Eubacteriales bacterium | reverse complement strand
GAAGAAGGAATATCAGGAGCTCCCGAAGGATAAGCTGGATATGGGCGCGCTGGCAAGCATTCTGCAGCCCGTCATCGCCGGCATGCTGACCACCGAGGACAAGGCGGAGGAGCAGCAGCGCGACGACGCGTACCAGATCCCGGTCGTCAAGACCTCCAAGGGCTGTATGCTGACTGACGTGAGCGCCATCAAGAGCGCCACCATGACCGAGGACGGCGGCAAGACCACCATCGTCATCACCCTGAACGACGAGACGAATCCCGAGCCCCCGGCGGAGGGCGCGGACAGCTCGCCGAGCGCGACCGGCGCCATGTTCAACCCCATGAGCAAGGCCGATATCGACGAGAAGGTCGCCTCCGTCAGCGTGGTCACCGTCAATCAGCTGGACGTCGTTTACTCCGACTGCACGGCGACGCTGGTCTTTGACACGGCGACCGGTCAGGTCGAGACCCTGACGCAGATCATGCACGCGACGATCCAGGCGGACGCCCGCGCGGCCATCATCTCCGTCAAGGGCACCGGCCTGCTGATCAATACGATGAAGATCTACAACGTCAAGTATAAGTAAGCTTCGAGCAAATACAGCGGCTTCCGCGCGGGAGCCGCTTTTTTTCGCCGCGATACGGCGCCTCGATTATTACAATTTTATGAGGAAGCTTGCGTCGGCGCGGGCTGTCGTGCTATAATCAGGACAAATCGACCTGAACGAAGAAAAGGAGATTGGGCAATGAGAGTAAAGAGATGGATCGCGCTGGCGCTGGCGGTATGCCTGTGCTGCCTGCTGGCCGCCTGCGGAAGCAAACAGGGAAAAGAGACGGAAACCGGCGGAGAAGCCGATTCCCCCGTGACGAAGTGCGCGACGATCGGCGAGGCGAAGGCGCTGGACGGCATTCAGGACGAGGCGACCGGCCTCGGCCAGACCGCGTTCGTCCTCGCGTTCGAGCTGAACGGCTCGTACTGGCGTCTGACGGCGGACCTCACGCAGGCGCAGTCCGATGAGATCGACGCGCTGGACATGATGGCGGACGACTATCAGGAAAAGTACACCGCGCTGACGAACGCGCTCGCCGTGACGAAGTGTGAGAACCTGGACGCGCAGAGGCTTACGGACGCGCAGATGCAGGCGCTGGCCGGCAAGACAGGACAGGCGCTGCTGGACGACGGCTGGACCATCGGCGCTGTCTACAACACGGAGACGATGGAATTCGAGCTGGAATACGCGGACTTCGCTTATTCGGTCGCGTTTGAGGCGGCCGGACCGATCGAGAACACGGACGATCTCGATGTGGCGGCGACGATCGGACCGTTGACGGTGAAGGCCGTCACATTCTCGGGTATTGGCGCCAGCGCCACCGACGTGCCGGACGAGCCGTTCGCGGAGCCGTTCTCTGAGGACGCGACCGCGTAAAAACGCGAAACGACAAAAAACAGCCCGGGCGGGCTGTTTTTGTTTGCGAAGCGTTCGCTTTTCGCCCGGATTGCGGCAAACGCAACAAAAACGGATTGACTTATTATTGATTTGTCCATATAATAGGAATGAATCAGAAGGAGGTGCGTTTCATGGCGAAATGTCCGTACTGCGGCAATGAGAACCCGGACGCGTCGCAGTTCTGCGCCTGGTGCGGCCGGAAAAAGCCCGACGATCTGTACCTGAACGCGGATCAGTTCAGCGAGCCGTGGACGTACGTGCCGCCGAGCCCTGCCGGACAGGCGCAGCCGGGCGCGTTTGACCCTGCGCAGCCGACCGCGACGCCCGGAACGCCGAAACCGGCGGCGGCCGATCCGTGGGCAGCGACGCAGGCAGCCGCGCCGGCCGCGACATCTGCGACGCCTGAGTTTGACCCGTGGAAAGCAGCAATGCCGACAGCGCAGGCGGAGCTGCCGAAGCCGCCGACACCCGCACCGCAGGAACCGCCGAAAACGAAATACAGACTGCTGATCCTTTTACCATTCGCCGCTGTTATTCTGGTGATCGTGATCGCCGTGCTGGTCGTGCCGCGGTTTTCTTCGCGTCAGGCG
>ONWP01000306.1 GCA_900321595.1 uncultured Eubacteriales bacterium | reverse complement strand
TGTCCGTGGAGCGTCGGCAGATCATCCAGGCCTACGGCGCCGAGCTGGTGCTCTCCGAGGGCACGAAGGGCATGAAGGGCGCCATCGCGAAGGCGCAGGAGCTGGCGGCTTCCCTGCCGAACAGCTTCATTCCCGGCCAGTTCGTCAATCCGAGCAACCCCAAAGCCCATTATCAGGGCACCGGTCCGGAGATCTATGACGCGACCGACGGCGACGTCGACGTCTTTGTGGCGGGCGTCGGCACCGGCGGCACCGTCACCGGCGTCGGCAAATATCTGAAAGAGCGGAAGCCGTCCGTCAAGGTCGTGGCGGTGGAGCCCGACGGGTCGCCCGTCCTCTCCGGCGAGGGTCCGGGGCCGCACAAGATCCAGGGCATCGGCGCCGGCTTCGTGCCGGACGTGCTCGACCTCTCCGTCGTGGATGAGATCGTGCGCATTACCGACGCGGACGCGTTTGCCTACGGCAAGGCGTTCGGACGCGCCGAAGGCGTTCTGGTGGGCATTTCTTCCGGCGCCGCGCTGAGCGCGGCGATCGCCGAGGCAAAAAAGGCGGAAAACGCCGGCAAGACCGTAGTCGTTCTGCTGCCGGACGGCGGCGACCGTTACCTGTCCACGGCGCTTTTCACCTGATACTTTGATTGAATGAAGGGATCTCTCATGAACGTATATGCCGATAACGCGGCGACCACCCGTATGAGCCAAACGGCGCTCGACGCGGTGCGGGACTGTATGGAAAATACATGGGGCAATCCGTCCAGTCTGTACGAGACCGGTCAGAAGGCCAAAACAGCGCTGGAGCAGGCGCGCGAACGCGTCGCCGCGGCGCTGAACGCCCTGCCGGGGGAGATCCTCTTCACATCCGGCGGGAGCGAGGCCGACAATCAGGCGATCCGCGGCGCGGCCGCCTTGGGGAAGGCGAAGGGAAAGACGCACATCATCTCCACGACGATCGAGCATCACGCCGTGCTGCACACGCTCAAAAGGCTCGAGCGCGAGGGCTTTACCGTCACGCTGCTGCCCGTGGACGCCGAAGGGCTGGTCACGGCGCGTCAGGTGGCGGAGGCGATCCGCGACGACACCTGCCTCGTCACTGTCATGTACGCGAACAACGAGATCGGCACGGTCGAGCCCATCGCGGAGATCGGCGCGGTCTGCCGGGAAAGGGGCGTTCTCTTCCACACGGACGCCGTGCAGGCCGCGGGGCATCTGCCCGTGGACGTGAAGGCGGACAACGTGGATCTGCTGAGCCTGTCGGGACACAAATTTCACGGTCCGAAGGGCGTCGGCGCGCTGTATGTGCGCAGAGGCGTCCGCATTCCGCCGCTGATCGAGGGCGGCTCGCAGGAGCGCGGCAAACGCGCCGGGACGGAGAATCTGCCGGGGATCGTCGGTATGGCGGCGGCGCTCAGCGAAGCGGTCGAACGTCTGCCGGAGGAGACCGCGCGGCTGACCGGGATGCGCGACGCGCTGATCGCGGGGCTTTCCGAGATCCCGTACGGCGTGCTCAACGGCGCGCGGACAAACCGTCTGCCCGGCTCTGTCAGCTTCTGCTTCGAGGCGATCGAGGGCGAATCCATCATTCTGCTGCTGGACGATCTGGGCATCAGCGTGTCCTCCGGCTCGGCCTGCACGTCCGGGTCGCTGGATCCCAGTCACGTGCTTCTGGCGATCGGACGACCCCATGAGATCGCCCACGGCAGCGTCCGCATCACGCTGGGCGCGTACAACGACGCGTCGCAGGTGCCCTATATCGTGGACAGCGTCAAAGCTGTCGTCGAGCGGCTTCGGAATATGTCTCCGGTCTGGCGGGATCTGAACGAAGGCAAACGACAGCACGTGATCCCGGCGTAAGGAGGCATCGAAATGGCATTATACAGCGAAAAGGTGATGGATCACTTCCGCAATCCGCGCAACGTGGGCGTCATCGAAAACGCGGACGGTGTCGGCGAGGTCGGCAACGCGGTCTGCGGCGATATTATGAAGATCTACCTGAAGATCGACGGCGACGTCATCACGGACGTAAAATTTGAGACCTTCGGCTGCGGCAGCGCGATCGCGTCGAGCTCCATGGCGACGGAGCTGATCAAGGGCAAGCCTGTTTCAGAGGCGCTCGCGCTGACGAACAAGGCCGTGACCGAGGCGCTCGACGGCCTGCCGGCGCACAAGCTGCACTGCTCCGTCCTGGCGGAGGAGGCCATCAAGGCGGCGCTCAAGGATTATTACGACAAAAACGGGATCGAATACGACCCGGCCATGTTCCCCGAAGAGAGCTGCGCCTACTGCGCGGCCGGGGAAGTGTAACAGCCAATCAGACGAAAACGGCTCAGCCTGAGCCGTTTTTTTGATGCGGTTTTATTTCAAAGATGCGATTGAGATTTTCGAACGATCATGCTACAATGATTCCAGCCGTGGAGCTTGCCGGCGCGGAAAACCGGCTTGGGATCTTTTTATCAAGGAAAAGGCCGCTGTAAAATGATACCGGCGCAGGGTATGTTTCCGCGGAAGCAAACCGTGACAGAAGGAGAGAATCGGATGAACGTATATGATTTTGACGGGACGATTTTTTATTCGGATTGTTCCGTCGGTTTCGCGATATGGTGTATGAAGCGCCACCCAAAACTGGCGGCGGTTTATTTGCCGCGGGTCGTGAAAAACCTGATCCTGTACAAGACAGGAAAGATCCCGAACCATCTGATGCAGCGCAGGATGTTCAGCTATCTGACGATGGTGGACGATTTTGATGTGCAGATCGAACGGTACTGGGACAAGTATGAGAAACGGATCTCCGCATGGTATCTGGCGCAGAAAAAACCGGACGATCTGATCATCAGCGCTTCGCCCGCCTGTATCATCGGGCCGATCGCCGAAAGGCTCGGCGTGCGTTTCATGGCGTCGGAATATGACCGTGAATTCGGGGTGTTTACAAACAATCTGATGTACGCGAAGGAAAAGGCCAGATACATCTTCGATCACGGATTCCCGAAGATCGAGAATTTCTACTCTGATTCCCTTGCCGACACACCCCTTGCCCTGTGCGCCGAAAAGGCCCATCTGGTCACGAACAACGCGACGACAGTGATCGATTGGCCGGATCTGGATGCGAATACCGTGGAAACCGTGAAAAAGAAGATCGACACCGGCTGGCATATTCATTTGAAGCAGGATTAAGCGTTTATGTGAAAAAGCGCCGTCCTGCGAAAACAACGGCGCGGCTGCGGATGGATCGCAGCTTACAGGCGGAGCGTTCGGAACGATCAAACGAAACAAAAGCGACAAAAGCACCCTTGGTCAGTGATCGTGCGCTTCGATCCCGCCGGTTCCTGTTCTCAGTCAAAAACCTCCGAGAGACGTCGCCGTCCCTCGGAGGTTTTTGCATGGCTGTTTTTACAGGCTCGTTTGGCGTGCGGATCGGCGCGGATTTCAGCGAGGCTTGAAGGAGCCGTCGACCAGCGAGAACCGCCAGGGGACACCATCCCGGCTGACAAACAGGATTTCCGTTTCGGTAAACGGCGACTCCGGCACCAAATCGAAATCCATATAGTAATTCTTTTGCAACGGAGACAAGAGCGTCGTGATGCCGGTCGCCCGGTCAAAAACGAGGTATTCATAAAAAATGAGGTCGCTGTCGAAGAAATTATTGAGGAGTACATAACGGTCGTTGGCAAACAGGATTTCCTGTATGCTGTATCCTTTTTTCGGATGACCGAGTAATTGTGCTTCTTTTGTGTTCAGATTGACTTCGTAAAGGTTTTGAGATCGGTTTTCGTAGTCGGCGTCGTCGGCGTAGTCGACATAGTCGACGTATAAGGTATTGTTCAGCACAAGACAGGTCGGCTTACTGTAGGCGAATGTACTGCCGAATCCTTCAAGGAGGATCTCCTTGTTGTTTCCGTTTAAATCGGTGCGTATGATGTTGTATGCGTTTTCCTTGTACGTTCCGGTTGCTGCTGTTTTTTCAACGGCGTTTTCACTCTCCGTGATGAAGTATATGGAATCGTTTACGATTTGACAATAAACGCCGACTTTTTTCTCGTCCGCGCAGATTGTTTCCTTCTGCATACCGGACGGGTCTTTTGTTCGATAGATCGAGTCAAGAGTTGAATAATAGGTATACCCGTTGTATGTCCCGATCAGTCTGGTGAATTCTTTATATTCCTCATCCCAACTGCTCCATGCATTGCCACGGAATACATTATAATAATAACTGTTCTGCAGCTCGAGATCGGAGTATTTACCGGAGACCGCGGGTGCCGCGGGAGCCATGGTCACGGCAGCTTCGAAGGGTTCCGTATTTTCT
>ONWP01000215.1 GCA_900321595.1 uncultured Eubacteriales bacterium | reverse complement strand
TTTCAACGTGGATTCGCAGGCGCCCAACGTAGTCGTGCGCGAATGGCTTGCCGGGATGGATTTCGATCTTGTGAAGCCCGAATTCCGCTTCGGCGATTCGCGCGTGGATTTCTGCATGGAACGCGCGTCCGAGCGGTTCCTGCTGGAGATCAAGGGCTGCACGCTCGTCCGGGACGGGGTCGGGTATTTCCCGGACGCGCCGACGGCGCGGGGGACAAAGCACCTGCGGGAGCTGACGCGCGCACGGGCCGAGGGCTACGACGCGGCTGTCGCCTTCGTGATCCAGACGGAAGGCGTGGAGACGGTCGCGCCAAACCGCGAGACCGACCCGGATTTCGCCCGGGCGCTGACCGAGGCGGCTGAGGCGGGTGTCCGTGTGCTGCACTTGCCGTGCGTCGTCGCGCCGGATCTTTTAGAGATCCGGCCGGGCGTCAGGTTCATATAAAACGACAGGGACTGCTTCGATCGCAGTCCCTGTTTTGGATATGCGCCGCGGCGTCAGCGCATATGATTGCGGAAATAAGCCAGCATACGGTCGTTGGCGTCCATGCTCTCGCGGTATTCGGGATTCGTGACGTTGAAGACGTGGGGCAGCGCGTGTTCTTTGCTGCGGCCGTAACGGCGGAACGTATGCTCCTTGCCCAGCTTCGTCAGGAGCTTGTCGAACCGGATCGACAGAAAGCCGATGAAGTCCTCCTGCGACGAGCTCATCCAGATGGGCGGCAGGTCGGTATCGACCTTGAGGATATCGCTCATGTTCACGAGCGTGCGGAAACGGCTCGTCTTGAAATCTTTGCCGAGGATCGCCTCCGCGTAGTGCTTCGCCGCGGGCAGGCGCAGAATGAATTCCACGTCGTACGCGCCGCAGACGATGCCGGCCGCGCGGAAGGAGAAGCCGGGCGCCGTCACGCCGTAGATCGCCTGCAGGTCCGGCCGCGCCATGACGGCGCAGGCGATGGCCGCGAGCTGGCCGCCGGCGGAGTCGCCGCAGAGGAACGCGTTCCCGAGATCCGCGCCGAAGTCCCCGGCGTTTTTCTCGATGAAGGCCAGCGCCTCGAATACGTCGCGCACCTGCTCGTAGATGGGCGCTTCCGGCCCCAGCCGGTAGTTGATCGATACGACGGTGAAGCCCTTGGACGACAGGTACAGATTGTAATTCGTGTTGATCTCCTTGTACCCGTAGAGCCATCCGCCGCCGTGGATATCCACGATCAGCGGCAGCGCGCCCTCGGCCTGCTCCGGCCGGTACACATCCAGCAGGTGCTCCCTGCGGCCGTCGTCGACGTAGGGGATATCGAGACGCTTCGCGACGCCCGGCGTCGGGGTCTGGGACGCGATGCGTTTCTCATCCGATTTGCCGACCATGCTCCAGAATTTGTCAAATACTTCATAAGGAACTGCCATGCTTATCCGTCCTTTCCGACGATCACGAGGTCGTCTGTCATATCCGTGCCGCACGGGCGCACGGTTTTTGTCGCGAGGTAGTAGAGATCCTGCGCGCCGCTCTCCAGCGCGAAGACCCGGTTCGCGAACCGGTCGAGCCGTCTGAGGTCGGCGTGCTTTGTCACGACGGGGAAGTGATGCGCCCGGTTGATCTCCGCCAGGATCTCCCGTCCCGTCTCGTTGAAGCCCAGCACCCGCAGATACGGCGGCGTTACGTCCACATCCGCCTTCGTGATCCCGAGGTAGCCGTTTAAGATGATCCGGCGGATGCGCGAATGGGTGTACCGCTTCGTCTTGACCAGATCGAAGACCTCCGGCAGGCTGACGGCTTCGCGGGCGGCCTGTATGATGCGGTTCTCGATGCCCTCTGACACGTCCGGCACATCCCGCAGCGCTTCCGGCTGCAGCCGGCGCAGGTAGGAGAGCACGCACCGGTCCATATCAGAAGTGAAGACGGGGCCGAGACCGGTCTTCGCCGCGTCCTTGAGCGCACGCGCGGTGTCCGCGGGCACGAAGTCGTCTATGGCGCGCCCCTTCGCGACGGCCGTGCGGATGGCCATGCCGGAGGCGACGCGGCCGCGCAGCGCTTCGGCGTCGTGATCGGCGCCCTGCCTCGCGACGGCAAGGGGCCGGATGCGCCGGTCAAAGCGGCGGATCGCCTTGATGTACTCCGTCGCCAGAATGTTGTCCGGCTTTGTGAGCAGATCGTTCACGTCCTCGCCGAGCACGCGCTGGGCGACGAGCTGCCGCGCCTGCGCGTAGGAGCAGCCGTCCCGGTTGTAGACGAGCCGGATCTCCCGGTCCCAGACGGGATCCGAAAGCACGATGGCAAGACGCTCCATGCGCTGTGTGTCGGCGCTTTCGCACCCGAAGGACAGCTCGGACACCACGCCGGACTGCGCCGCCAGATAGACGGCGCCCCGGGCGAAGCGCTCCGCGCCGGCGGTCGCCCACGGCACCGGCAGCTCCACGACCAGGTCGACGCCGTTGAGAAGCGCCGTGCGCGCCCGGTCTCG
>ONWP01000225.1 GCA_900321595.1 uncultured Eubacteriales bacterium | reverse complement strand
TACACCGATACGCTTTACATCGCGAGCTGCGGCGTTTTCGCGTTCGACTGGTCTCCGGCGAGCGACGGCGCGATCGCGGCGATGCGCGCGCACGGGATCGATCTGACCGCGCACCGCGCCCGGAAGCTCACGCCGGAGCTGTTGGCGCGGGCCGACCGGGTCATCTGCATGAGCGACAGTCAGGTCGCGCTGCTTCTGCCGATCGCCGGCAAAAAAGTCAGTCGCCTCGGCGCCGGGATCCCGGATCCCTTCGGCGGCGATACGGACGACTATCTTGCCTGCGCGGAAGCCATCGACGCGGCGCTTGACGCGTTATTAGCGACGGACTTTTTTGTCGATATCGAACCGGCGCGGCCGGACGACGCGCCTGCCATCGCCGGGATCGAGCGCGTCAGCTTCACGTCTCCCTGGAATGAGGAGATGCTGCGCGAGTCGCTGGAAAGCGAGCTGTCGCTCTCGTTTAAAGCGTCGTATCTCGGCAGGACGAGCGGGTATCTCCTCGGCAGGGCGATCTCCGGAGAAGGGGAGCTGGATCATCTGGCCGTGTCGCCGGAATGCCGCAGACACGGCGTCGGCAGACGGCTGATGGACGCGTTTATCGCCGCGTGCCGGGAAGGGGGCTGCCGGAAGATCTTCCTGGAGGTCCGGTCGTCCAACACGCCGGCGCAGGCGCTGTACCGCTCAAGCGGATTTGAACAGATCGGCCTGCGGAAGGACTACTATTCCTCTCCCGTCGAGGACGCCGTTGTCATGGCGCGGGAGGAAACGGACAGTTGACTTTTCGCGCAGCGTCCTGTAAAATAAAAAGAAACAGAAAGAAGAAAGGTCTGACTTGATATGATCGACTACAAGATGGAGCTCAACGAAGAACAGCTCGCCATCCTGCGGGGCGAACAGGGTGAGGTCATGCAGCAGGTGCTTGAGACGATCGTCCTTTTCGGCGATATCTTCGGCGCGAAGCGGCTTGTGCCCGTGACCCACGCGGACACGCATCTGGTGACCAGCTTCGGCCTCGGCGTGCTGAAACCGCTGTACGAGACCATGGATCAGCTGACCGCGGCCGGGATCAAGGCCAAGGGCAAGCTGACGGTGGATCCCAGACCGCTGGATTATCCCAACGTGCGCTGCAATCCCATTGAACGGATCGTGTTTGACAAGGTCATGTACACCCGGCAGGCGGAGTATGAGGCGCAGCTGAAAAAGGTCGGTCTGAAAAATGAGAACGCTTTCACCTGCACCTGCTATCTGGACGAGGTCGGCAATACGCCGAAGAAGGGCGACATTCTCTCCTGGGCGGAATCGAGCGCTGTCGTCTACGCGAATTCCGTACTCGGCGCGCGCTGCAACCGCAACAGCGGCATGCTGGATCTGTTCGGCGCGATCGTCGGCTATGTGCCGGAATTCGGCTTCCTGCTCGACGAGGGACGCCGCGCGACCTGGCGTGTGGAAGTGAAAACGACGAAAAAACCGGAGGCGCAGATCCTCGGCAGCGCCATCGGCATGAAGGTCATGGAAGAGGTGCCCTACGTCATCGGTCTGGATAAGTTCATCGGCAACACGCTTGACGACGACGCGAAGAGCTACCTGAAGGATTTCGGCGCGGCGACAGCTTCCAACGGCGCGGTCGGCCTCTATCATATCGACGGCCTGACGCCGGAGGCGGTGGAACAGGGTCAGTCGCTCATCGCGGAGGACGCGAAGACCTACGTCATCGACGACGCGGAGCTTGAACGCGTTTACAAGAGCTATCCCGTCATGTGGAAAAAGGCGGACGCCAAGCCCACGCTCGCGTTCATCGGCTGCCCGCATCTGTCGTACAAGCAGTGCTGCGACTGGGCGGACGATATCATGCGCGAGCTGGCGCGGAAGGGCCGCAAAAAGGTCGCGATGCGCACGATCATGACCACCAGTCCGGATGTGGAAGCCAAATTCCGCAGCACAGACAAGTGCGCGAAGCTGCTGAAAACCGGCGTGAAGATCACGTCGATCTGTCCGCTGATGTACACGAATAACCCCGTCTGCATGGCGATGCACCGGGTCGCCACCAGCTCCAACAAGCTGCGCACCTATTCCGCGGCGCGGTATTACAAAGAGGCTGAGCTGCTGGATCTCGTTACAGGTTAAGGAGGGAACGATCATGGCAAAAGAGTTTAAGGGCAGAGTCCTGGCCGCCGGCACCTGGGAAGGGGAGGCCGTCGTCTCGCATCAGGGCGTCAATACGCTGGCCACGTTCCAGAAGAGCGCGCTCGCCGGCAAAACGGAGGTCACCGTATCCGATCAGAACAATCCGGACATCTACGGCAAGGTGATCACAGGCAAGGCGCTGTGCCTGCCGCAGACCATCGGCTCCACCACCGGCGGTCTCGTGATCCAGTCCATCTGCGCGCTGGGCGCGAATCCGGCCGCGTTCCTTTTCAGCGAGCACGTCGATTCGCTCGCCGCGAGCGGCATCGTACTGGCGAAGGTCTGGCAGAAGAGCGATCTGATCGCCGTCGACCTGTTGGGACAGGAATTCCTCGACACGGTGAAGACCGGAGACCGCATCCGCATCGACGCGGACGGCACTGTTACCATCCTGTAAACAATGATCACGCCCCGATTCGTCGAATTCCTGATCGAGAATCAGCTGCGCAACTCCACCGGCTGGTTTCATGAACACCATGATGAATACGAGCAGGTCGTCCGTCAGCCGCTGATCGATCTGGCGACGCAGCTGTACGACGCACTCGGCCGGATCGATCCCATGCTGACCGATCACCGAAAGCCTGCCGCGTCCATATCCCGGATCAACCGGGACACGCGCTACTCCACGGATAAGACGATCTATAAAGACCACATGTGGATCTCCATCAAAAGGGACAAGAAGGCGTTTCCGCAGTATCCCGAGTTTTTCATGGGGATCAACCCGGACAGCTGGGAGGTCGGCTGCGGATATTACCGGATGCAGCCCGCGTCGCAGGAGATCTATCGGAAAATGATCGTGCGGGACGACCCGCTGTTCCTGAAGGCGCAGGCCGCGCTTGAAAAGACGGATTTCGTTTTCTGGGGCAC
>ONWP01000214.1 GCA_900321595.1 uncultured Eubacteriales bacterium | reverse complement strand
GACGTTGACGAGCTTCGTCACAGGAACACTTTCGCCTGTCAGCGCGGCCTCCTCGACCTTCATGGAGTGGGATTCGAGGATCCGGCCGTCCGCCGGCACGGCGTCGCCCGCTTCGAGCACGAGGATGTCGCCGACAACGACGTCTTCACTCTTGACGGTGACAATGCGCCCGTCGCGCAGCACACGGCTCGTAGCGGCAGTCATCTGCATCAGCGCTTCCATCGCGGCCTCGGCCTTACTCTCCTGAACCAGGCTCATGATCGTGTTAATGATGACGACGACCAAAATGATCAGAACATCCGCGAAATCAGCAAAACCGGGCTTGCCGCCCGCTTCGATCACGGCGACGACCGCCTGGATCAGCGCCGCGACCAGCAGCATAATGATCATCGGATCGGCCAACGCGTTGAGCGCCTTGCGGAAGAGGCCTTCCTTTTCAGCTTCCTTGAGCTTGTTCTTGCCGTTTTCGGCAAGCCGTTTGTCAGCCTCCGCCTGTGTCAGGCCCTCTTCAGTGCTGCGGACATCCTGCAGCACCTGTACGGTATCCTGATCGTAAAACTTCATGATGACATCCTTTCCACACCCCGGGGAATAAAAAACTCACGTACTGACTGCTTTGCAGACGGTACATGAGTCTGGTTTTTTAATTCACGCCAAGCGGCTCACCGCCATGCATGTTGACTGTGAAACACAGGAATTCCCGTGCAAACTACTCCCCCATGGGCATATTAAATTGCCTTGATATGATACCACAGAAAAAGTCGTGTTGTCAACACTTTGTAAAAATATTTTCCGCGTTCATCACGCCGTAAAGAGGCTGCGGAAATACATCAAGTCTGGCGCTCACACGCAGGATGAGACGCGCGTCCGCCGCGTTATACGTGCCGTCGAACCGGCGAACGGACGCGTTGAGCGACTGCCGGAACGTCAGCGCCGTGAGGCGCGCGGAGCCGCGCAAAGCGAGCCTTGCGTCCTGCGCCGTGACGCGGCCGTCCAGATCCACGTCCCCGGGCGTCTGATCGGCAAGCGTCAGCGCCGGCAAAACCGTGTCGCGGATCTGACCGCAGCGAAGGCAGAACGACCGCGCGATCCCTGTCTGCGTCAGCGTCGGCTCCTTTTCGATTTGCTCAGCTGAAAAAACATGTCCGAGCGCGTCGATCGCGCGCAGATCATACCGGCCGCAGACGGCGCAGATGACGACCCGGGCGCCCTCTGCCGCGCAGGTCGGGGCGCGGCGGATCTCCAGCGTCTGCCAGTCATGCGCCTGCGTTTCGATATGCGCCGGATCGGTTTTGCAGACGCGCTTGTGGCCGCCGCCGTCCGGGTCGTCGCGCCACACGTCCCAGTCATGCCCGGGCGACGGCAGCACCGTGCCGGGCGTCAGCACCTGCTCGCATACGGCGCAGACCGTGGCGTCGGTTCTGCCGTCTGACGTGCAGGTCGGCGCGTAACCGGGCGAGATCACCGGCGTATGCGGCAGAGGCGCTTCCGTCTGCCGTTTTGTCGAGCTGCACGCGAAGCAGGTATAGATGGACAGCCCCGCTTCGGCGCAGGTCGGCGCCTGCAGGATCTGCGTCTTCACCCAGTTGTGCGGCACTGTCTGCACGTGGGACGGATCCCGCCTGCAGACGCTCGTATGCGTATCATCGCCGTCGCTGACCGGATCCGCCCAGTCGTGTCCGAGCGCCGGGTCGACCTTCATGATCTCCTCCAGATCGCAGCCTTCGCACAGGCGCAGCGTTCTGGACTCGCGCGTGCAGGTCGCCGTCTCGATCCATGTCTGATAGACGTGCGTATGCCGCGCGGAGGGCTCCAGCATCACCTTTGCGGCAAAGTTATTGAACGTCCCGGCCATGTCCGTCCACGTCTCCCCGTCAAACAGGTAGCTCTGTCCGGGCGAAGCGTAAGTGTTTTCGAGCCCCTCCGCCGTGACAAAGCCGCCTTCGCTCCCGACGGCCTCCACGACCAGTGAAAAGACCTGTCCGGGCTCGACGTGTACGATCCGGGAAAGCGGCGCGCACCGGTAGCCGAATCTGTCGCTCGAGACAGAACCGGACGAGACGAGCTTTCCGCTGTCGGGCGCGCCCGGAACCGCCGGATCCTTATAGATCTGATACCGGATCGTGCTGCCGGGCATACAGTAAAGCCCCAGCCGGTTCAGATACCCTTCCCGATCCGCCGTAAATACGTTTGCCGCGCGCAGGCCGTCGCCGGTGATCAGCTCCGACCAGCCGCAGCCGTCATACTGATAGGTCTGCGTATAAGCGTCCGCAGACAGCGCCTCGAGCGTGCAGAACATATCGAGCGACGCGTCCGCGTAGGACAGCCAGAAATATCCGTCGTCAAGCCGCGCGTCCCGCGTGCCCCAGCTGTTCTTGCACAGGAACGCGCCGTCAGACGCCGGTCTGCACAGCGGTTTGAAATGCTCCTTCGCGAAATGATCGTCCCAGCCGACGATCAGCACATCGTGATCCGCCGCGCGGCACAGCGGGTAGTAATAGCAGGCGGGCCCGCCGTTCTCCCGTGAGAAGGAGCTGACCGTATTGTAGAATCCGGCTGTCACGCTGCCGTACGTCAGAATGGCGCGTTTCACGTCCTCCAGCGTCGTATCCGCGCCGTAATCCAGGATCGAAAAATCTCCCAGACGCAGATCGCTGACATACCGGTTCTGCGCGCCCATCACGATGCGATAATCCAGGTATACGCCCGACGGGAAATGCGACTCTGTCGCGGCGCCCGCGCCGCGGGCAAGCGCGTCCGCGGCGATCGCGGCGTTGCCGCCGCCGTTGTAGATTTCCTCCGCCGAACACGACCGCCCGTCGCCGTAGGTGGGATCGGTCCGGTCCAGCGATAGGGTGTTGATCGCCACGTTGGCCAGATGCCCTTCCGACAGATCGATCGACCGGTCGGCGAGCCCCTGCCGGACGGCGCTGGTCTCCAGCGCGCCCAGCGCAGCGAACGCCCAGCAGATGCCGGTATTCAGCTGATCGCGCACCGGCGTCACAAGCCCCGCGTCAACAGAGGAATACGCTTCCGGCAGCGCGTCCGCGCGCTTTTTTGCCCGTTTGACGGTCAGCTGCCCTGCGGAAGCCGGATAATCGCGGCCCGCGTCGTCGCGCAATGTGAGCCTGCGGCCGTCTTCATAGCCCAGGTGATAAACAGTCAGCCCGTCCGTCTTCTCCGCCGCAGCGGCGGGCGCGCTCCACCCGGCCGCGCACAACAGGATGCACAGCCACAGCGCGAAACGCCGACGCAAACGAGCGGACATAGCGGACCTCCTGCGGTTTTACGGATTGCAGATCTTGCACGGCACGAAGCCGCGCGCGAGGATCTCGTCGCGGGAGCCGGAGAAGTTCTCCCGATTCTTATCCTTGATCTTACGTACGGAATCACACCATGTGTGGTGGAATTTCATCGTATTGGTATTGAGCACATAATCATACGAGCTGTCGTTGCGCGCCGCCGGAACCCGTTCCGGAACCGTCGTCATCACGGCGGTCGTCATCAGGATCGACGTGCGCGCGGCAGACATCGCGGTCGTCGAAGGAACGGCAACCGGACGCTTTGTCGTCTCGGCCGTTGTCTCACGCGTTGTCGTTTCGGTCGTCGTCTCACGTGTCGTGACCGCGGTCGTTGTCTCCCGAACGGTGAATTCACGCGCGGGCGCGGACGCTGTGTGCGCCGTCGTTGCGGCTTCGTTTACGACTTCTGCCGGCAGAGCTCTTTCCGGCTCCTGTCTGCGGATCGCGAACACGCATATGATGGCGACGATCAGCGCGATCACGCCGACTGCCGACGCGATGATCCGGAACTTTTTCCCTGACCGTCCTGCTTTCTGCGGCTTCAGCCCGGTCTTGCCGCAATTCGGGCAAATCGTCGCGTCATCAGGCACCGCGGCTTTACATTTGGGACAATACATTATAAAGCGCTCCGTTCTCCATTCTTATCGGATCTATTTTACATCGAACAACCGATCGCGTCAACCGAAACGCGCGGTTTCCTCAGTCGGCAGACAGAGCGGCGCCGCCGGCTCCCTGCGGATCACTGCGCGACCACATACAGCCCTGTCGAATCGTATGTCAGCACGACCGCGTCGTCGCCGACGTATCGCAGCGCGGCGTTCGCTTCCGCCTGCTCAAACGTCTGCGAATAGAATCCGGTCACGGATTGATCCGACTCGAAAATACCGTACACGACGCGGAAGGAATACATATCCTGCTGCGTGACGGATTTTGCCACGGCGAGACTTCTGCACTCGCCGTAAGGGATGTCCGCCATGACGTCGCGAACGTCCGCCGTATAAACGTCGCTGTCCGCGTCGTAAGTGACCCCGCCGCGCGACTGATCCGGCACGATCCGCCGGAAAAAGTATTCCGTATTGTTCCGCATGATGTCGCCGGACAGACGCGCCGTCGTGCCGCTGACCGTGATCGTATCATGGGCGTTGATGTAGTTATGGCGCATGACGAACGCCGCAAAGTCGCCGTTTTTCGCAAAAGCATTCAAGTCATGCCGCAGACCGACCTCCGTGAAATTGGAGAGGAAGATGTTGACGTCGTACTGATCGTAATCGCCGACGCGAACCGGCTGACCGGTCGGCTGCGCCTGCGTCGCCGGCGGCGCGGTCGTCGCTTCAGCACGCGAGAAACCGCGCGTCGTCGGCGCTTCCGTTTTCGTCTGTCGGGAAAAACCGGCGCTCGTTGTCGGCGCGTTCCTCTTCGTTGTCGTCTCGGCACGCGTCGCGGCCGCGGCAGTCGTCTCCGCTTCCGAAACGGATACGCTTTCCGAAACCGCGGTTTTGTCTCCCCGATTCGACAGATACCGCCAGGCGAGCACTCCGCCGACGGCGCCCGCGATCAAAAGAAAGACCAGCACCGGGATCAGGATCAGCAGAATCTTCTTCCCGCTCCGGCTGTTGTTCACAGGCTGAACGGGCATTTCGTACGGCGGCAGCATGTTGCCGCAGTTTGCGCAGAATTGCGCGCTGTCCGGAATTCCCGCAGCGCAGAACGGACAGGTTTTCATAGCAATTACCTCCGGGGGCATAATGTCTGAAATATCAAACGCAGAAAAGTGCCGAAACCGCGTCCGAATCGTCGAGGCTCACGCTTTATGCTTTTCCTCGAGCATCCGCTTTGTTTCGTCCCACTTCGCGCCGGACAGCGGATAAAACTTCATCGCGACGGCGCAGATGACCAGCAACGCCGCCGGCAGCGCCATCCACGCAACGAGGATGCCCTGCTTCGCCGTCTCGCTCTGCAAACCCGCGGCAAGCGTCGTATCGTAGCCGAAGGCCTTCGCGATCATCAGGAACGCGGAGTTCGCGAAGCTGATCGCGGGCTTGGTGATCAGGCTGTTGACGCCGGCGTACATGCCCTCGCGCCGCTGGCCGGTGACCGTCTCGTCGTAGTCGATCACGTCGCCGTTCATCAGCGGGATCAGGAACATGCCCCCGGCGAAGCCCATGCCCGCCGTGAAGAAGCCGATCCCGGCGACGATGCTGTTCTTTCCGAAAACGGCCATCGCGGCGGCGCCGACGGCGAAGATGACGCACATCAGGAGCGTGCAGGTCTTCACGCCCCAGGTCTTGACCTTCACGCTCCACAGAACGACGCCGAAGACCGCCCCGACGCCCAGGATCCCGTACGCGACGGCCATCGGCATGCCGAATTCGTCGAAGTAGTAGATGACGCCCTGCATCAGGATGGTCTGGATGAAGATGACCGTAAAGGACAGCACCTCGAAGATGATGAAGGAACGGTTCTTGAAGCAGTCGATGACGCTGCGGAAGATGTTCTCGGGGTTCTCGTCGACCTCGGTGGTCACCTTCTCTTTGTAGAAGAACGTGGAGAAGAAGATCACCAGGAACGTCACGACGCCGATGATCGTCATGATGAGCTGAAATTTCACAGGGCTCTCACCGGGGTCCGGCTTGATCAGCGGGAACAGCACCAGCGGCACCCCCATCGAGACCAGCGTGAAAAAGATCTTAAGGATGAATATATTGCCCCGGGCCTTGTTCGAGATCGCCATGGTATACGGCATCACGTAAAGACTCGTGGCGATGGCCGTATACAGCGTGTCGAACAGGAACAGCGTGGCGAGCATCTGAATGAAAAGGGCGGCCTGCGACGCGCCGAGCGGCCACTTCACCCACGTCAGAATGAAGAACAGCGAATAGAAGAACGAGCCGTAGCGGATGTAGGGAACGCGCCTGCCCAGCTTGCTCTTCGTGCGGTCGCTGATGTAGCCGAAAAGCGGATCGTTGAACGCGTTCCAGATGGCGAAGATGATCCACACCGTGCTGGCGAGCCCCTCGCCGAGCCCTAAGAACTTCGTGAAGAAATAGGTCATCCCGCCGCCGGTCAGCAGACCGTTGAGCGCCGCGCACAGACAGTCCGCCGAACAAAGCCACAGCTTGCTCGACAGCTTCACCTTTTCCTCTTCGACTGTTTCGACAGCCGACGCATTCTCGTTCATCCTCTGTTCCTCCCGTCTTCTCAATCATCACACATCAGACAGTCCAAAATCATTATTCAGTTTAACATATTCAGTGGTAAGAATCAAGATTCTTATGCATGTTACTCAGTTTATCACGGTCCTGTTTAATATGCGCGGTATTCTTTTAAAGCCGTTTGAATGTCCGCATTGTTGTCGCGAGTTTTCTTGCGTCCCGAAAACCGGGGTTGATTCATATCCGCAGTTCATGTAAAATAAAACGGAATCAAACCACACGACATTCATGGATGGAATGAAAGCAGAAAACAACACGGAGGGCATTGTATGAAGATCCGGTTTTTAACGCAGGACGATGTTGCGGAGCACAACAAAGTGACCGCGCAGGCTTTTGTGTACGCCTGCGAAGTCGACGATCCGGCTTCCGTCCTGCCCTGTCCCAAGGTTTTGGGCGCGTTTGACGACGACGATCAGACGCTGCTGGCGGATTTTGAACTGCAGGAAAGAAAGTGCTTTTATGACGGCGGCCTGTTGACCTGCGCGGCCATCGGCGGCGTGGCGGCAAAGCCGGAGCACCGCGGGAAAGGCGCCGTAACAGCGCTGTTTCAGCACCTGTTCCGTGAAAACAGGTATGATATCAGCATCCTTTATCCGTTTTCCGAGCCCTATTACCGCAGATTGGGCTATGAACGCGCAGGCTGTTCCCTCTGCGCAAAGATTCCGTTTTCCGGGCTTTCCCGTATTCCGCGCAATCAGGACGCGGTTCTGTATGAAGGCGCAAATACAAAGGCGCTTTTGGCGGTCTACAACCGCTGCGCACAAAACTACAATCTCTGTTTTGTCAGAGAGACGGCGGACGCGTTTTCAGACAGACCGTACCTTTCGCAAAGCTACACCTACATCTGGAAAAACCGGTCCTTTGCCACCTTTTCCGTCGACCGGGAGAAAAGCACGGTATTCGTCAAAGAGATTTTTTATGACTCCTGCGAGTCCATGCTGGGGATCGTCGGCTTTCTGCGCAATTTTGAGGCCAACCAGCAGACGGTCTG
>ONWP01000213.1 GCA_900321595.1 uncultured Eubacteriales bacterium | reverse complement strand
GATGCCGGCCTCAGTCGCGATACCGGCGGCGCGCAGCTTCGTCACCATGCCGCCGGTACCCCGGCTGGTGCCCGGATCGCCCGCGGCCTGCCGCATCTCCGGCGTGATCTCCTCGATGATGGGGATCAGCCGCGCGTCCGGGTCGGCGTTGGGATCCGCGCTGTAAAAGCCGTCGATGTCGGTGATGATGACCAGCGCGTCGGCGCGGCACAGCTTCGCCACCACGGCCGAAAGCGTGTCGTTGTCGCCGAAGACGATCTCCTCCACCGCGACGGAATCGTTTTCATTGATAATGGGGATCACGTTGAAGGCGAACATCCGCTCCATGGCGTCGATCAGATGCTGTCTGCGCTCGGGGTCGTCCACGTCGGCCTTCGTGATCAGGAGCTGGCCCACGTTGTAGGAGAACTCCGAAAAGAATTTATCGTACATGAACATCAGCTCGCACTGACCGACGCAGGCGGCCGCCTGGATGCCCGCCGTATCCGCCGGCTTGCCGGGCAGCCCCAGCTTGCCGACGCCCACGCCGATCGCGCCCGAGGAGACCAGCGCCACCTCGTATCCGGCGTTTTTGAGGTCGGCCAGCACGCTGCAGAGCTTGCTCAGCCGCCGGATATTCGTTCTGCCGCCCGCGTGGGTCAGTGTGGAGGTGCCTACCTTGAACACGATCCGCCGGGCGTCCCGCAGAGAATTCATTTCACATCAGCCCTTTCAAAAGGGAATACTTCTCATATTGCCAGTATATCACAGAAAGACAGCGGTTTGCAACAGGAAAAGCTTTTTTCCGCTATTTTGTCTTTACAAAGCCCCGTTCAAGGAATATAATGTAATGTATCCGAAAAGGGGAGGTGCGCCGTGGATCTGCTGACGACGCTGTATCCGCAGCGGTGCGTCTTCTGCGACGAGCCCGTGAAGCCCGGCGCTTACGTATGCCGCGCCTGCGCGAAGGCGGTGCGCCCCATCGAGGGCGCGCGCTGCCCGCTGTGCGCGAAGCCGAAAAAGCTGTGCGACTGCCGCGGACGCGCCCGGTTTTATGACGAGGCCGCCGCCGCGTTCCTGTACGAGGGCGCGGTGCGGGACTGCATCCGGCGGTGGAAATTCGGTTCCGGCGGCGATGCGGCCGCCGTGCTGGCAGGCGCGATGGCCGACTGCGTGCGCGCGCTCTGGCCGGACGAGGCCTTCGACTGCGCCGTGTACGTGCCGCAGACCGGGGCGGAGACCGCCCGGCGGGGCTTCAATCAGTCGCGGCTGCTGGCGCGGCTGCTGGGGCTGATGCTGGAGCTGCCCGTCAGCGACGCGCTCGTCAAGCGCTACACAACAGACAAGCAGCACCGCCTGCCCATGCTGGCGCGCACGGGCAACGTCTTCGGCGTTTTCGACTGCGAAAAGCGGTTCGACGGGCTGCGCGTGCTGCTCGTGGACGATATCATGACCACCGGCAGCACGCTGAACGAATGCGCCAAAATGCTCCGGCTGGCGGACGCCACGCAGATCCGCTGCGTCACGGCCGCCGTCGCCGTTTTCCATACAGGCGGCAGGACAGAGAAATCAGATTGAGGGAACAGATATGAGACGAAGCGGGAACACGTTTCTGACGGATTTGCTGATCGACCTCGGACGCCGGGTGATCCGGTGGACGGGGCTGATCCTCTATCCCCTTCGCTGGCTCCTTGCGCATCTGGCGTCGTGGCTGCGGGTGCGCCGGGCGCGGTTCCGGTTCGCCGTCGGCAGCTTTTTCGCGCGGATGCGGGAATTCTTTACCGGCGCCGTGCGGCAGGTGCGCGAGGACGGCGCCGACGGTGAGGTGCGCCGCCTGAAGCCCGGCGAACGCGTCAGACGCTTTTTCGCGGCGTTCGGGTTTTCCGAGCATCCCGGGCGGGGACTGGCCTCCATGCTCTTCGCCGTGCTGACCGTCGCGCTCGCCGTCACGTTCTTCCGGGCGCTGCGGGACGTGCAGTTCGGCCTGCGCGTGACGCTCGACGGCACGGAGGTCGGCGTCGTGCATACGGCGGACGAATACCGAAGCGCGGAGCGCGAAGCCCTGCGCCGTCTGGATACCGACCGCTCCGAGGTGGACGCGGCCGTGAGCTACGCCGTGACGTTTTCCACCATCGGACAGTTCACCGACAGCGAAAAGGTGACGGCCAACGTGCTGGCCGTGCTGGCGGGGCAGACGAAGCAGCTGTGCGGCGTGCGCGTCGGCGGCGCGTTCCTGTGCACCGTGGACAGCCTCGACACCTACCGTCGCGTCGTCCAGCGCGTCTACAACGAATACATCGACGACAACGCGCTCGATCCGGCGACCTGCGAGATCGCCTTCACGCCGGAGGTGACCGCCGAGATGGGGCTGTACCCCGAGTCGGACGTCCCCTGGACCGGCCAGACGCTCTACGACTACCTGACCGGTAACGCGCAGGACCGCAGGACGTACACGGTCAAGGAGGGCGACACGGCGAAATCCATCCGGACGGCCACCGGCTTGTCGGACGCGGCGCTTAAGGCCATGAATCCAGCGTACGATCCGTCCGAGCCCGTGACCGGCCAGACGCTGGTCACGCAGAAGGCGAAACGCAACGTGAGCATCCGCTACACGCGGACGCATCTGGAATATGAAAACAAGCCCTTCGCCACCGTCAGCCAGAAGGACGCGGGGCTCACCATCGGCACGCAGCAGACCATCGTCGCCGGCAAAACGGGACAGGATCTGGTCACCTACCGGGACACCTACGTGGACGGCGTTCTGACGAGCTCCGACCGGGAGATCATCCGCTACAATCTGACGCGCCCGGTCAACGCGCTGGTGCGCGTGGGCATCAATACGCGCGGCGTGACGGCGCAGGGCGATCCAGCCGCGGCCGCGCAGCAGCTGCCGACGATCCTGGGCTCGGCGTCGCCGCGTCTCTACCGCAATCAGGGCGGCACCTTCCTGTGGCCCGCGCCCGACAACTGCTTCGACCTGTCGCAGGGCTACAACCCGAGCAACGGGCATTACGGCATCGACATCATCTCCTCCGACAATGAATCCTGCCGCGGCAGGCGCATCTGCTCGGTGGCCGACGGCGTGGTGGTCACGGTGATGTCGCACTGGTCCTGGGGCAACTACGTCCGCGTCGATCACGGCGACGGCGTCGTCACAGGCTACGCGCACGCGCTCGACGACTCCTTCCGCGTCAGCGTCGGCGACTACGTCCGCGCCGGGCAGCAGGTCAGCTCCATCGGCACCACCGGCAATTCCACCGGCTACCACCTGCACTTTGAGGTCTGGCTGGACGGCGACCGCGTCGATCCCCTGCCCTATGTGTACTCCGACGAGCTGGGCATGAACGCGAATTATTAACATTTTCAAAAACAACGCGTTCTTTTGCAACTTTTTCGTGAAAAATGCCCATTATTTACAGATTATTCACACCTTTATCACCTCAACCCAACAAACGTGTGCTATACTTTGAGCAAGTTAAGTGATGCTTTTGATTCCTTTTCATTTTATTTTCTCTTCCCCGATTGAGTCTCAGCCGGCCCCGGCTGAGGCTCAGTCATTTTTCTGCTTTTCGCGGCGGCGCCGCCGATCCCGGCCGACAGCGCGGACGCGCCGCGAACGGCGAATTCTTCTTGCAATGCCGGACGCGCTGTGATATAATAATATAAATTAAGCCGCAGTGCCGGCAAATCCAAGCTGAACGGAGTCCTTGATATGAAGAAGCTTCGCACCGTCCTCTGTCTGATCGCCGTCCTCGCCGTCTGCGCGTCCTTCACCGGATGCTTACGACGCTCCGGTCCCGCGCCCTCCGCCGAGCCGGAGTCGCAGACCGCCGCCGCCACGACCCAGCAGGAGGCGGATCTGCCCAAAGACACGTCCACGAAGCGATTCTCCACCGACCTGCCGACGGACAACGCGATCCCCGACTACAACAGCATCGACGTCTCCGGCTTCTACCAGAACGAGAACGAGAAGGGCGAGACCTTCCTGTCCTCCCCTGAGGGCGACCACACCGTGACCTTCCTGACCGGCGACAACGAAACGCAGTACGCGTATAAATACACCGATACGGTCAACGCCGTCAACTACTTCTACGGCATCGACGGCGCGCTGTACGCCGTCGGAACGGAGGACTACACCGGCACCGTGATGTACTTCGTCACGCCCGACCTGACGCTCATGGGCATCCAGGCCACCACGTTCAACGCCTTCATCGGCGACGCCGAAATGCGCGTGGAGACCGTCTACAACGAGAAGGGCCTGCGCGTCGCGGCCATGGCGCCAGACCTTGCGTCGCAGGAGAAGTCCTATTACGACGCCGATCTGATGCAGATCTCGCAGGACGCCTACTTCAATCTGACAAAGGACTTCGTGGATCTGCGTGGCTGATATACTCGAACGGCTGGAACGGGCCGTTCACCGGTTTGAGGAGATCGACGCGCTGCTGTGCGCGCCGGAAACGGCGGCCGACCCCGCGGCGCTCGCCTCGCTCATGCGCAGACGCAAGCAGCTCCTGCCCGTGACGGAGGCCTGCCGGCGCTACCGGGAGACGCTCGACCGGCGCGCCGACACGCTGCCGCTGCTCGATGACGCGGATCCGGACATCCGCGCCATCGCCAAGGAGGAGCTCGCCGCGATCGACGCGGCTCTGCCGGAGATGGAACAGCGGCTGCGCGTTCTGCTGCTGCCGCCCGACCCCAACGACGGGCGCAACGTCATCGTGGAGATCCGCGCCGGCGCCGGCGGCGAGGAGAGCGCGCTCTTTGCCGCGGATCTGACGCGCATGTACACCATGTACAACGACGCGAAGGGCTTCACGACCGAGATCATGAACGAAAACGAAACGGAGCTCGGCGGCCTCAAGGAGGTCGTCTTCACCGTTGCGGGCGACACCGCCTGGAGCCGGTACAAATTCGAGTCCGGCGTCCATCGGGTGCAGCGCGTCCCGGTGACCGAATCCGGCGGCCGCATCCACACCTCCACCGTCACCGTCGCCGTCCTGCCGGAGGTCGAGCCGGTCGATTTCAAGCTCGATCCGGCGGATCTCATCTATGAGACGTACCGCGCGTCCGGCGCGGGCGGCCAGAAGGTCAACAAGACCTCCTCCGCCGTGCGGGTCATCCACGTGCCCACCGGCACGGTCGTGGAGTGTCAGGTGGAGCGCAGCCAGTATCAGAACAAGGACCGCGCCACCGAGCTGCTGCGGTCGCGGCTGTACAACGCCGAGCTGCAGAAGAGCCGGGACGCGCGCGACGCGGATCGGCGCGGACAGGTCGGCACCGGCGACAGGAGCGAAAAGATCCGCACCTACAACTACCCGCAGGACCGGGTGACGGATCACCGCATCGGCCTGACGCTCTACAAGCTCGGCAGCGTCATGAACGGCGATCTGGACGAGATCATCGACGCGCTGATCGCCGCGGATACGGCGAAGCAGCTGGAAAGTGAAGACGATACATGAACGACAACACCCGTCCCACGCTGGAACTGGTCACGCGGGACGAACGGGATATCCGGGATATTGAGAGGGCTGCCGCGATCTTACGAGACGGCGGCCTTGTTGTCATCCCGACGGAAACAGTCTACGGCCTCGCGGCGGACGCCTGCAACGCGGACGCCGTAAAGCGTATTTTCGAGGCGAAGGGACGTCCCTCCGACAATCCGCTGATCGTCCACATCAGCCGGTTCGAGCAGCTCGGCGCGCTGGTGCGGGAGGTGCCCGAATCGGCGAAAAAGCTCGCCGACGCCTTCTGGCCGGGGCCGCTGACGATCATTCTGCCGAAATCCGACCGGGTACCGGACGTCACCAGCGGCGGGCTCGACACCGTCGCGGTGCGCATGCCGTCCCATCCGGCGGCGCGCGCTATCATCGACCGCAGCGTGCCGCTCGCGGCGCCCAGCGCGAATATCTCCGGGCTGCCGAGCCCGGCAAAATACGAATACGTGCGCGACGACATGCTCGGCCGCGTGGACGCGATCTGCGACGGCGGCGAATGCGCCATCGGCGTGGAGTCCACCGTGATCACGCTGGCCGCCGGGACGCCGACCGTGCTGCGGCCCGGCGGGATCACCCCGGCGCAGCTCGAGCGCGTCCTCGGCCGCGTCGCGGTCAGCCCCTCCGCGCTCAAGCCCCTCGCCGCCGGCGAGACGGCCGCGAGCCCGGGCATGAAATACAAGCATTACGCGCCCAAGGCCGCCGTCACGGTGGTCGCCGGCGATCCGGACGCGTTCGCCGCGTTCGTCAACGATTCCGACTGCGACGGCGTGATGTGCTTCGAGGGCGAGGAAAACCGCTTCCCCGGCAAAACGGTCGTCACCTTCGGCGACGCGGACGATCCCTTCAGCCAGGCAAGACGCCTCTACGACGCGCTGCGGGAGCTGGACGCGCTGGGGCTGCGGAAGGTCTTCTGCCGGGACGTAAATACCGCCGGCGTGGGGCTCGCCGTGGCGAACCGCCTCTACCGGGCGAGCGCCTTCCGCCGCGTTTACGCCGGGAGACCGCCGATCGTCGGGCTCACCGGCCCCACCGGCGCGGGCAAGGGTTACGTGGGCGCGGTCCTCGCCGAAGCCGGCTGCCGCGTCATCGATACCGACGCCATCAGCCGCGAGCTGACGAGGCCGGGCAGCCCGTTCCTGACAACGCTCGCGCAAGCCTTCGGCGCGCAGATCCTCCGGGACGGCGCGCTCGACCGGGCGAAGCTGGCGGCGATCGCCTTTTCGGATCCGGCACAGCAGAAAAAGCTCAACGCCCTGTCGCATCCGGCGATCCTGGCCCGGGCGAAGGCGGAGGCCGACGCGGCGATCGCGGACGGCGCGCCCGCCGCGGTCATCGACGCGCCCCTGCTCTTTGAGAGCGGCGCGGACAAAATGTGCAACTGCATCATCGCTGTGACCGCGCCCGAGGCGCTGCGCCTGCAGCGGATCATGGCGCGGGACGGCCTGACGCGGGAGCAGGCGCTGGCCCGCATGTCGGCGCAGCAGCCCGACGACTTCTATACGTCGCGCGCCGACCTGACCGTGGTCTCCGACGACGGCAGCGACGTGCGGCGCCAGCTCGAGCCGTTTTTCCGGCGCTACATTCCGTCATGAGCGCGCGCGGAAAACGATCCGGCGCGGCGGTGACGGTGATCCTGCTGCTGATCCTCGCCGTGCTGATCGGGATCATCGCGGCGATCCGGCTGCGGCCGCGCGTCGAGCGCGCGGCGTACCCGGACACCTACCGGGAATACGTCGAAAAGTACGCGGCGGAATACGGGCTGGACGAAAATCTGGTCTTCGCGGTCATCCGCACGGAGAGCGGCTTCCGGCCGGACGCGGAATCCGCCGTGGGCGCGCGGGGACTGATGCAGCTGACCGAGGAGACGTTTCACTGGATCAACCGCCGGTTCGACGAACAGTATGACTTCGACGACCTGTACGACCCCGAGACGGCGATCCGCTTCGGCTGCTGTACGCTGAAGATCCTGTACGACGAGTTCGGCGTCACCCGGACGGTGATCGCCGCCTATCACGCCGGGATCGGCGAGGTGGGGCGATGGCTGGAGGATCCCGCGATCTCCGCCAACGGCCGGGATCTCGACGAGATCCCCATCGACCAGTCGCGGCACTACGTTTACAAGGTCATGAACGCCTATGAAAAATATCAAACAATCTATGACTGAGGAGTGATCTCAATGGAAAAGGAAAAGGAAAACGAAAACGAACAGATCAAGGCGCTGAAGGAGCAGCTCTTTTACGAGGCGCCCAACGCCGGCCGCGCGCTCGACGACGCGCAGCTCGAAGCGGCGGACGCGTTCTGCGAGGGGTATAAACGCTTCCTCGACGACGCGAAGACCGAGCGCGAGGCGGTCGCGGCGACCGTCGCCATGGCGGAGGGAGCCGGCTTCGTCCCCTATGAATACGGCAAAGCGTACAAGCCCGGCGACAAGGTGTACCTCAACAACCGGGGCAAGGCGGTCATCCTCGCCGTGTTCGGCGTAAAGAGCGTCGCCGAGGGCGTGAAGATCAGCGCGGCGCACATCGACTCTCCCCGGCTGGATCTCAAGCAGAACCCCATGTATGAGGATCACGAGACCGCCTTCTTCAAGACACACTATTACGGCGGCATCAAAAAGTATCAGTGGCCCACGATCCCGCTGGCGCTGCACGG
>ONWP01000036.1 GCA_900321595.1 uncultured Eubacteriales bacterium | reverse complement strand
GGTCTGATCCTGCGCAAGACGGAAACGCGCGGCGACAGACTGCTGCTGACGCGGGAGATCGCCGGGACGCACGCGCCGTATCATCCGATCCGCGGCCACCAGCTGGGGTACCGTCCGCTGCCGAACACCTATGACGCCTGGAGCCCGGCGCAGTACCGCCGTTATTTCCTGGATATCATGTTCTTCGGCGCGAACACGATGGAGCACGTGGTGCTGGCCGACCTGCCGGAGAACCGCAACGCGCTGATGCGCCTGCCGCAGGAGACGCTGCTGGCCGAGACGAGCCGCACAGCCGACGCGCTGGATCTGAACGTGTCGCTGTGGTATCCCAACGAGACGGACGAATCGGACGCGGACGGCCTCGCGGCGCGGGAGCGCGTCTTCCGGGCGATGAAGCGGATCGACCGCTATTTTCCGCCGGGCGGCGATCCCGGCGGACTGGAGGCGGACGAATTTCTGCGCAGGACGGCGCTGTACGGGGCCGCGCTGAAGAAGACGCACCCGAACGCGCGCGTCTGCCCCTCGCAGCAGTCGCCGACGGGCCCCGGTCCGTGGGGCGAAGCGTTCCTGCAATATCTGGCGGCGCATCCGGAAAGCGCTGACGGCGTGATCCACGGCCCCAACTGGGCGTTCGAGCTGCATGAGCTGCGGCGACGCCTGCCCGCCGGCTTCGCCGTGACGCTGTACCCGGACATCACGCACAATCTGCGCTGCGAGTCCCCGGTGCGCTTTGACCGGGAGGACTGGCATTACGCGTTTCAGGCGTGCCTGTCCCGGGAGAGCGTAAATCCCAGACCGGTCGAGCTGCAGCGGCTCCACCGGCTGCAGAGTCCCTACACAAACGGCTCCGTGACCTATTCCGAGGGCGTGCACGACGATGTGAACAAGGCCGTCTGGTGCGCGCTGGAATGGGATCCGGACGCGTCCGTCCGGGAGATCCTGTCGGATTACGCGCGGCTCTACCTGCCGGGCGCGGATCCCGCGCTGGCCGCGGAGGCGATCCTCGGCCTCGAGCAGAACTGGCTCGGCGATCCGGCGCTCACGACGAGCGTGCCCGATACGCTCGATAAGCTGCGGCGGCTGGCCGTCGAAACGCCGTCGCTCGGCGAAAACTGGCGGTATCTGCTCCTGCTGTTTCGCGGCGTCTGCGACCAGTATATCCGTCTGCGGCGGCTGGCGGATCTGGACGCGATCGAAAACGCGCGCGCCGCGATCCTCGCCGGAGATCCTGCTGGCGCCGCCGACGCGCTTGCCGTCACATACAGCGGCGAATGCGCCGCGCTGCGGGCGGAGCTCGACGCGCTGGCGGATCAGCTGTTCGCGCTGATCGGGATCCAGCTGTCCGTGGAAAAGCACGGGGCGTACGGCTGGGAGCGCGGCGCAGTGCTGGACACGATCGACCGCCCCGTCAGCGACCGTCTGTGGCTGCTGGACCGGCTGAAAACGCTCGGCGCGGCGCGGGCGAAGCGTCTGTTCACACGCCGGGAAAAGGGTGTGTTCCGCTTTTCCTTCGCGCTGGACGACCTGTCGGCGCTGGGGCTCGCGCAAACGCCTTACGCGTACCGCAACATCCAGGCCGACCGGCCGCAGTACGCCGGCGGAAATCTGCCGATGCGCCTCGCGAACGTTTATGACCACTATACGCTGCGCTTCCGCGCGGGCGGGCTGACGGCGACGGGCGGCTATCAGCTGCGGCTGGAGACGCTGCCCGACGGCGGCGAAGGACGGCTCACCATCCGGGCGGGGGACGCGGTCGTCTGGGACGGCGCGCGCTACGGCGGGCGCACCGATCCGGACTACGACGCGCTTTACGGCGCGCCGGGCTTCGAGAGCCGCGTATACGATCTGCCGCCGGGCTGTATCGAGAACGGCTGCGTCACGATCGACATCGCCGAACCGGTCCGGGGCGTGCGCGTCGCGGCTCTGGCCGTCGAGCCGAAGCAGAAAATTTGAGATTCGCGGGAAAAAAGCAAAAAACCGCTTGCAATTCCGCCTTTCCTGTGTTAAAATACATCGGTAAACGGACTGTCAGAGGGAGGTGTAACGCAAAATGCCCAACATTAAGTCTGCGAAGAAGCGCGTGCTTGTGAACGCCACGAAGGCGAAGAGAAACAAGGCCGCCAATTCCGCGCTGAAGACTGCGATCAAGAAGGCCGACGCCGCGATCGCGGGCGGCGCTGAGGACAGAGCCGAGCTTGTTAAGGCTGCTCAGAAGAAGATCGATCAGGCCGCTGCCAAGGGTCTTATTCATAAGAACAACGCAGCGCGCAAAAAGTCTGCGCTGGCTGTCAGACTCAACAACTCCAACGCTTGAGCTCCGTGTGAAGCGGGATAGACATCAAGAAGGGAAGGTAGCAACATGAAGAAGTGCTCGAAGATGAAGAAGATCATGAAGATCGTCGCGATCTGCATCGCCATCGCCGGCTTCTGCACCGCCGTGTGCGTCTGCGTCAAGAAGTATCTTGATAAGAAAAAGAAGAACGAAGGCAACACGGAGGAGAACTACGTCTCCTGCTCCTGCTGCGACGAGGAATTCAAGTCTGAGACCGTCGCCGAATAAGACGGATCGACGGATCGGGACGCACTGCGCGTAAGCGGCAGGCTGTGTTTCGGTCGCCTGAATGTTGTAAGTGAAACAGCGGGAGTCCCTGCTGTTTTTCTTTTTGCCTCATTTCCGGGTGAGGGGCGTGAAAAAAGGATCGGAAGCGCCGCGGCGCTTCCGATCGCGTATTATAATTCAGATTTGTTCCGCTTCAGCCGTTGTCCGCGGGCGCGTTTTCGACTGTGTCAGACGGCGCGCCAGCCTCTTCGACAGCGTCCTCGAGCGCCGATGAGCGCACGATCCGGTCGACCTGATCGCTGAGCTTCGCGGTGTTGTCTGAGGCGAACAACCGGTTGTAAAAGCCGACGTGCGCCGGCTGGCTGCCCTCGTCCAGGCGCCGTTTCAGCTCCGTATAGAGCGCGGTCGCGAAGGGGATGCTGAACAGGATGCCCATCAGGCCGAACAGCGAGCCGCCCACGGTGATGCCCGCGAAGACCACGATGCCCGGCACGCCGATGCTGCTGCCCACGACGCGCGGATAGATGAGGTTGCTGTCGAGCGTCTTGATCACAATGACCAGGACGACGAAGATCACAGCCTTGGCCGGGGATTCGGACAGGATCATGATGAAGCCGACCACGGTGCTCAGCGCGATGCCGACGTAGGGGATCAGCTCCATGATCGCGATCAGCACGGCGAGCATCCCGGCGTAGGGAATGCGGAGGATGAGCATGGGGAAAAAGCAGAGGACGCCCAGAATGATCGCCGCCATGCATTCCGCCACGATATACTTGTGGAACGTCTCGTTCAGATT
Organism: uncultured Eubacteriales bacterium; assembly: GCA_900321595.1. Lineage (GTDB taxonomy): Bacteria > Bacillota > Clostridia > Oscillospirales > Acutalibacteraceae > UBA1081. Next base: position 2,056 of record ONWP01000036.1, on the reverse strand, counting down.
GTGTCCGTAGTAGAACAGGCGGTCCAGGAGGGAGGCCTTCAGATACCGGCGCAGGATGCGGTTCATATAGGAGAGGATCTTCTCCCGCGAAGACAGGTAGTAGATGGCGAAGATGATGCCGATGCCGACCGAACCCACCCAGGAGATCGTATTGGAGAGAAAATTCGTCAGCTTTTCGCCGGTCGCGCCGCCTTTGAACCAGTTGAAGGCCTTCTGGATCAACGCGCCCCAGTCGACTTGATTGATCCTCGCGTCAATATTCGTGACCCAATCGAGCGCCTGCTTCGGCAGCAGCCGCAGCAGCTTCTCGTTGGTGAAGAGCCTTTCCAGCGCGGCCGGCGCGCTTTTGACAAGCTGGGTGATGCATTTGGTCAGCTGCGGCACCACCAGGCCGATGATCAGCGCGACGATGGCGAGGATCGTCAGGATCGCGCCGATGAGACAGACGGCGCGCCGCGACTTCTCTCCGAACAGATAGTGCCGCTCATAAAAGCTCATCAGGATATTGAGCAGGTACGCGATGACCGCGCCGATCAGCAGCGGCAGCACGGCCTTCCAGAGGTTGGACAGCAGATGGGCCGCGATGCTCCAGTAGTGGATGATCAGATAGACGATCACGACGGCGGCGCCGACTTCAAATAACGTCTTTTTACTGATGATTTTGTCCAGATTCATAGATCGGATACTCCTTCTTCGAAGATTCTCGACGCGGGACGCGGCAGGCGCGCATCGCTTCACGTTTGTCGTTTCGAAAACCTGACGCTTTACTATATTTTATAACATATCAAAGCGAAAATCGCAAGGGCAAAATCACGAAGACAGCCGCGTGGGGGGCGGCCGTCTTCGATTCATCCGGTTTTTGTGAAAGCCAGGATCCGGTCGGCGGTCTTCCGGATCTGCGCAGCGGCGGGGATCCCCGCTTCGCCGTCGCCGGACTGGGGACCGTATAACCCGAAGCCGGCGTGATTGCCGCCGGGGATCAGGTATTCTTCGCCGCGCGGGCAGTTGACCTTCTTTTGCTCGTACTTGTCCCGGTTCAGAACGCCGTCGTGTTCGCCGACGATCCACAGGGCGGGCAGCTCCGCGTCCAGCGGCCCGTTCGCGTAGGCCGCCAGCATCACCACGCCGTCAAGCGTCTCCGGCTGCCGTGCGGCGAACATGGCCGCCGTGACGCCGCCCAGGGAGTGTCCGCCGATGTACCAGCGGTCATAGTCATGCCGCGCCATCACGTCTCGCGCCTGTCCGACGCCGAAGATCGCGAGGCGGAAGGGCATCCTGACGAGGCAGGCGTCGAGCCCGTCCGCTGCCAGCGTCCGCATCAGCGGCGCGTAGGCGGTTTCCTCGACCTTGCCGCCGGGGTAGAAGATCATGGCGGCCTCCTCGCCGGGCCCGTCGAAGCGCCAGCCGTAGGCGGTCTCCTCCACGCGGACGCCGTCGCCGTCCAGAAGCGCGTCCGCCGCGGCGGGAAGCGCCCGGTAATAGGTCTGCACATAGACGGCGCAGCCGCCGAAGAGCAGCAGGAGCGCCGCCGCGAAGATCAGAATGCGTTTGTGTTTCATCAAATCCCTCTGTGTAATAATAAATCCCGCACAGTATAGCATACAGATCGCGGAGAATCAATCCGAAAGCGCGAAAGTGGACAAAATCGGGCGAAACCGTTGCGCGTATAAAAAAGAACCGGCTTGCCGGGCAAATCGGTTCCCCGGCCGGCTCGCGAAGCGGTCAGTGATCCGCGCGGCGGTGATAAAAAGTTTGAAAAAAGTGCTTGACTTTCCGTGAGACGTGTGGTATTATTTCAAAGCGCTGGGGATGTGCTGGTGTAGCTCAGTTGGTAGAGCAGCTGATTTGTAATCAGCAGGTCGGGGGTTCAAGTCCGTCCACCAGCTCCACACAATTTCATATGGGAAAGTTCCCGAGTGGCCAAAGGGGGCAGACTGTAAATCTGTTGCAAGTTGCTTCGGTGGTTCGAATCCACCCTTTCCCACCAAAAGTGCTGAACCTGTTGAGGAATCACGGTTCAGCGCTTTTTTTTGCTGCGTTTCCGAATTTCGTGTTG
>ONWP01000282.1 GCA_900321595.1 uncultured Eubacteriales bacterium | reverse complement strand
GTTGACTGTGACGCTGCTCGCGTCGCTGCAGGAGAAATAGATCTTGCCGACGGTATTGTCGCGGACAGCCTCCGGCACGATCGCGCCGGTGTCAAAGTTCAGTGTATTATTGACAAAATACTGATATGTGATCGATTTTCCCGTGGTCGGCTTCATATAGATGATCTCAGGGACCGCAATGTGTACGTCCTGATGCGGGACGACGACCAGACCATCCCGCGCGTTCAGCAGGGCGAAGGCATTCTCCAGCCTGGCCGCCATCGCGTCCACCGCGTTGGCGTCATACTGCGTATTGGACCCGGACACGCAGGTATCATAGACCGATCCTGCCTCGTCCAGAACAGCCTTGAATGCCGACCACGACTCCGGCGTATAGCGCGCCTCGTTCAGAGAAGTCGCACGCATATACGCCTGTTCCAGCAGCGCGAACGCGTCCGTGATATCCGTACCGGTCGACTTGTAAATGATATAGACGTAATCGCCGCCGGCCCCGATATTCAGGTCCGCTGCGTCGCCCGCAGCGTAAGTCACCGCTGAGCTCGAATAGCTGCGGATCAGCTTCGCGACCGAGTAGCCGGCATACGCCTCATAGTCGCCCATCTGCCCGCTGGTCACAACTTTAAGCTCGGTGATCGGCGTACCGGCCGCAACGTCGGTCGACTCCATCAGATAGATGAACGCGCCGCCTGCGCCCGCATTGCAGTCCGTCATGCCGGCGATCTCGGTATACGACGCGCCGTCGGAAAGCATATCATTGCTCCACGCGCCGCTCTGATCCGCTGCATGGACCTTCACACCGCGAAGCGCCTCCGAAATATCCGTCGAGGTCTGATATCCGAGGTAGACGGGCGTCCCGCCCGTGCCGGAATTGAGGTCGCCGGCGCTGCCGTCCGCGATGTTCTGGACAGCCGTGTAACCGCTCTGCACACTGTTCGCGTTCACGAAAAGCGAGGAGACGAACTGCGTTCCCGCGGGATAGTAATAGACCTTCTCGGACGCCGTTTCGCCGTACTTCTGCGACAACTGCGTATACGTATAGGTCTGCGTCGTGTACGTGCCGTCTGTGCTCAGCGTAAAAGAACGCGTGCCAATATCGCCGGAGTAGTTCCACTCCGACGTCAGGCCCATCGTATAGCCCTGCGTCAAGCTGTAACCGTTGTAAGTGCCCATGCCCACGAGCGTGTTGGAGTGGTCGTGCCCGTAGAAAATGCCTTTCACGTAACCGGATTTTGCCAGCGCCATGTACTCAGCCTCGGTGGTGCTGCCGGATGCGCTGATCGGCTCGATCAGACTGCCGGTGATCGTCGCGTTGTCCGGGTTCGGTTTATAGTAATTGGACGTCACAGCCGCGTTGGAATCCTTGACGCCGGAATTGACCGGGACGGCTCCCGCGTCGCCTGCCGAACAGGGGACGACGATCCCGGAGGTGTACATCTCCTGCATGGGGATATGCTGGAAGGCAAGCGTCGGCACAGCTTCACTTGAAAGCGTAGACTCGATCCAACTGACGGTCTGGTTGTACCGCGTTTCGTTCACGTACGGAGACGCGTCGTTGTAGCCGATCTTTCCGTAATGCTCATTGTCCGTTCCCAACACGCCGGAGTTGAGCAGCATGACGTTCCACGCCTTGCCGCCGGACGGCCCGTTCACGCTGACGAAGCCGGTGCCCGGCGTCAGCTTGGAGTCTGTTGTCAGCCGGATCGCACCTTTGCTCACATAATACTCGTATTGCGTCGAGAAACCGATGCTCGTATACCACGTATCGTGGTTGCCGAACGTCACGGCAAACGGGATCGCGTTCCCCTCGCTGTCAACGAGCAGAGAGACGATCTCGTCCACTGTCGCGCGGAACTCCGTCGTGCTCGTGATACCGTCGATGATGTTGTCGCCGGTCAACACGATGAGATCCGGATCCGTCTCCGCGATGGAGTAGGTGATCATTGCCCGCGTCTTTGCTGCCAGCGGCGCTTTCTGCTGGATATCGGCAAGCTGCAGGACTGTGAACGTCCCGTCCGCGTCAAACGACAGCGGATCAGCCGCCGAACTCGTCATGGCGGGAATACACCCGATCAGCATGACGATCGTCAGCAGGATTGCTGTAAACCTCGAAAATCTGTTCTTTTCCATGTGCAACGCTCCCTTCGAAGTATACATATACATAGAATGACACATGAACCGATGTTAAACTAATGTAGTGTCATAGCAAACAGTTTTGTACTTTTCTTTGTCTATTTATGAACATCCTGTAAATTAAGACATTGTTTCATAATTTACGTTGTTTATTTTCAATCCTGCAAAAATAGGCTCTTTGTATTTTCATTCATATAATTCCACATTAAAACAACGACAAAAAAAGCGGCCGGAGCCGCTTCTTCGCTGTTTCGTGAGGTCAGGCGTCGTCCGCCGCGCCGCGTCTGTCGCGCCTCGCCGGGCGGGCGTCCTCGGCCTCGTCCGGCGCCTCGGGTTCCGGCAGGATCTCGATCTTGACCTTTTCGATACGGCGGTCGCTGACCTTCATGACGGTGAGCTTGAGCCCGTCCGTCTCCACCTCGTCGAACGCGCCATCCTTCGGCAGATAGCCCAGCCGCGACAGGATAAAGCCCGCGACGGTGTCGTAATCGCCCTCCGGCAGACTGTGTCCGGTCAGATCC
>ONWP01000405.1 GCA_900321595.1 uncultured Eubacteriales bacterium | reverse complement strand
CGCCGATCGAGTCCTTCCAGTGGTACTGGGTCTCGTAGTCGATCCCCTCGGTGACGCAGCCGCCGGGGAAGCGCAGGAATTTGGGCTTCATGTCCGCGAGCAGCTGTCCCAAGTCCGCGCGAACGCCGTTTTCTCTACCCATAAACGTCTCTGTCGGGAACATGGAGATCATATCGAACGCGGCTTTTCCTCTCTCAATCAAAAGCCGCAGACGGACGTTCTCCACAGCGGTCACCTGAGAACGGATCGTCAGCGTATACTGCGTCCAAACGTCGCTGATCGCGTCGATCTTAGCCTGCGCGAACACGCCTGTGCCGACGACAAGCTGCGCGGTCACGGGACCGGAATACCCGTCAAGCCCCTTCGCCCAGAAGGAAACCCGATATTCCGCGTCTTTTTCGACGCTCATCCCTTCCATAAAGCCGCGGTTCTCAAGACCGCCCTCGCGGTCGGAATCATTCGTCACGACCGCGTAGTGGGTGTTGTTGACGTTCAGGCCGTCCGGATCGGCGACCGTGATCACAGCGTCACGCACGGCGCTCCAACCGAAAAGCCCGTCGTCTCTGGCAAGCTCCGTGAATTCGAAGGATCGATTCGACACCTTCTCCGCGTACAGTCCGCCGTCCGCTGCGAAATTGATATCCTCAAAGAACACGCCGTATAGCAGGTCGCTCACATCATAAAGCGTTTCATTCGCGTCGATATAATAAGCGCAGTCTGCCTGAGCCGGGTCGTAAGCGGCGACCTCGTTTGCCGGCGGTTCGGCTGCGGGGATCACGCCGGCGCCCGCGAACAAGGCGACCAGCCAGGCGATGATCTTCCGAAAGAAAGCAACTATTTTCTGCATAAACGCGCCCTCCCAAGTGTTTTTTTCATTATACGAAATCCGAATTTGATTGTCAAGCGTCACCGGTCTTGATTCCGCAAAACCGCCGTGTTATAATAGTCGGAAGGTGATGCGAATGGATTGGCAGCGAAACTTCGACGCGCAAACACTCCGAAACGGCCGGCAGTATTACACATCCGGCCTGGTTCGTGATCTCATGCAGGTCAAACCCGGCGAATACCACGCGCTTGTACTCGGCACGCAGCAGTACGACGTGATCGTCAAGGCCGGTTCGCAGGGCATGTCCACATACTTCTGCAACTGTCCGTGGGCAAAGAACGGGCACATGTGCAAGCATATGGCCGCCGTCCGATTCGCGATCGACGACCGGGAAACCGGCGATCTCCGTACAGATGAGGTCTGTTCCCTGCCGATCGACGAGCCCCGGCCGCAGGAAGCGCGCACCTTCGATCCCGCAGTCATCACGCGCGATATGACCTTCAGCCGCAGGAATCTGGCGGAAGCGGAAAAGCTGATCCGCGAGCAGCCGGATCGATTCGAATACGAGATCGGAGCCGGACACAATGATCTTGTTTTAGACGGCACCTTCCGTTTTTACGGAAAATCATACTACGATTTCGGCGAAGACGCGGGGATCCGGGTCTCCACAGACGCCGTTGCGTACTACTGGTGCGACAGGTGTGATCTGGATTCGCGATTCTCTCGCAATCCGCTCCCCTGCCCGCACGTCACAGCGCTTTTGCTGCATATGCAGGACGCGGTCGTCGAGGATCGGGTTCGCAGGATCCTGAACCGGGAATGCGATGATCTGGTCAATATGATCCTGGCGGACGAATCGCCCCGGCAGACCTGCGTTCGCGCAAGGATCAGCCTGTTTTATGAAAACGCGAGACTGATCGGCGAGCTGCGCGTCGGGAAAGACAGGCTGCTGATCGAACGGGAGCCCGAGCATCTCCTGCACGCGATACGGTGCCGGACGACGCACAAAATCTCCAGCCAGAGCCTTGATTTTGCCGCGGAAGCGCCGGATGCGCCATCCGCGCGGCTGCTGGATCTGTTTCTGTCAAATGACGCCTGGCCGGCTTCACGGTATTTTGAGATCCCGGTCAGTATGCTTGACGACCTGTTCGCGCTGCTCAAAGAGGAGCCTGAGCTGCTCAAAACAGATGTGAAGGACTGCGTCACAGAGCTGCTCGACAAGCGTCTGCAGCCGGGCGTGACGGTCCGGGACAATCTGGACAAAACAGGGCGGTTCATCGGGCAGACGCTCACGCTTCGGATCCCCAGTCTGATTTACGGACAGAAGCATCTGTACTATGTACGCGCAAAGAAGCTGTACAGGACAGATCCCGCGCAGTACGATCAGCTGCTGCGCTATTCATATTATACAGAGCGAAGAGCCGCTGAGACTCTGTTTACCACGGAGCGGCTCGGCGACCTGCATGAGACGGTTTTGCCGTATCTGCAGACGTTTTGCCGCGTCAAAAATGAATCTCGGCAGGATATCGCCGCGTACCTGCCGACCCCCAGAACCGACCGCATCTATTTGGATCTGGAGGACGGCAGACCTTCCGCGCGGTTCGTCACGATCATAGACGATCGGGAGTTCCCCGTCACGGATGAGGCCGCGGCGGCCGCGCTGCCCGGCACGCTCGCGGCAGGCAAGCGCACCGCGAAGATCCTGCAGAAAATACGGTCGCTGTTCCCGGAGGCCTCGCCTCGTCCCGGGGTATTTACCGCGCCGGATCACGCGAAAACCGTCAACGCGCTACTCGACGGCGGTCTCGAAATGCTGATGTCGTTATGCGAGACGCAGGCGACCGCCGCGTTCGAACGGTACGTCACCCGCAGGAAGCTGCGCGTCACCGCCGGCGTGCGCATCAACGCGGGGCGGATCGAGCTGGAGGTCGCCAGCCCTGATATCCCGACAGAGGAGCTGGCCGACATTCTGGCCGCCTATCGGGAGAAAAAGAAGTATCACCGCCTGCACAGCGGAATCCTCGCGGAACTGGACGATACGATCGACGCGTTGGACGATCTGCTGCTCTCACTGGGCGTCTCCCCCGCCGAGCTGGTGAAGGGTAAGCTGAATCTGCCCGGCTACAGAGCGTTTTATCTCGACGCTATGAGCCGGGAAAGCCGGATCGAGTGGGATCGCGACGCGGCGTTCGACGCCCTGATCGAAACGCGGCAGCAGTCGGCGGAGTCGCTGTTTACGATTCCGGCGCAGTTGAGCGGCACGCTGCGGGAATACCAGATCAGAGGCTGCAGCTGGATCGCGTCGCTCGCGCACGCGGGCTTCGGCGGCATCCTCGCGGACGAGATGGGGCTCGGCAAGACGCTGCAGGCCATCGCCGTCATCGACGACGCGAAGAAGCGCTTTGGTCCCGCGCCGAATCTGATCGTCTGTCCGGCGTCGCTTG
>ONWP01000210.1 GCA_900321595.1 uncultured Eubacteriales bacterium | reverse complement strand
TACCTGTTCTGGGAGATGGAGGGGCAGACCGCCGTCCGCAAGGGCGACTATAAGCTGGTGCTGCACGGACAGCTCGTGGAGAACGAGGGGGAGCGCGCGCCGGTCTTCCTTGCCGATCTGCGGCGCGATCCCGGCGAGACGCGCGACCTGTCCGGCGAGCTGCCGGAGCTGACGCGGGAGCTGACCGAAGCCGCGCTGCGCTGGCGGGAAGCGCTGGAGGCGCGCTGGGACCGCGATTTCGCGCGAAATTATCAGCTGACATAAGAAAAATGCCGCCCGGTTCGCGCCGGACGGCGTCGCTTTTTCTTGCGGGAAACGATTATCCCTCTTCGCCCTCCGCGGCTTCGTCTTCGCCGCCGGCCAGGCCGCTGAGCAGCTGCTCAAGAGAGGCCAGATACTCGTCGAGGCCTTCCATGCCGCCGAGCTTGCCGATGGCAATCATGTTTTTGATGAAGAACACGAGCATTTTGATCAGAAATACCATGGGGATCGCCCTCCTTTTTTCTTTAGAATAGCATTATTCGTTGGAAAAGTCAATATCCTGATTTTAACTATGTTTTAAACTTTTGTGATATGATTGGCGTAAAAAGGAGGTCGATCCCGATGAAACGCGTGTTTTGTATCGTTCTGTCCATTGTTTTGATTTGTATCTTTTTAAGCGGCTGCGCCAAGCCCGCGCAGCAGGCCGGCCCGGTATTGACGGTCTGCGGTTTTTCGCTGGGGAAGGCGGACGCGTTCCTGTTTACGGTCGACGGCACGAGCTTTCTCATCGACACCGGGGAGAAGGGCGACGGCAAGACGATTCTCGCGCGTCTGCAGGAGCTCGGCTTCACAAGCCTCGATTATCTGCTGATCACGCATTTTGACAAGGATCACGTGGGCGGCGCGGCGCGCGTGCTCAACGATTTCGACGTAAAGCACGTCCTGCAGAGCAACAGCCCGAAGGACGGCGAGCAGTACGAGAAGTACCTGAAGGCGCTGCAGGCGAAATCGATCGAGCCGGTCACGGTGACGGACGTCACCGTCATCGAGCTCGGCGGCGTCACCTATACGGTCTATCCGCCGCAGCAGACCGCTTACGACGAGGACGCGAGCAACAATTCTTCGCTCATCGTGGCGGTCGAGTACGGGCAGACCCGCATGCTCTTCACCGGCGACGCGGAGCAGGCGCGGCTGACGGAATTCTGCGCGCTGCAGACGGGGACGTTCTCGCTGGTAAAAATGCCGCACCATGGAAGCTACTATGACGCGCTGCCGGCGCTGCTCGACGCGGCGCAGCCGGAATACGCCGTCGTCACCGACTCCGCGGAGGAGCCGTGGGACGACCAGACGCGGACGCTGCTGTCGCGGCGCAATATCACGACGTATCTCACCCGCAGCGCGCCGGTCATCATCACGACCGACGGGGAGACGCTGGACGTGCGGAACGCTTCGTAAACCACGCGCCGGCAACTTGGCGTCCCGAACGGTTGACTTTCGATCTGAATGTTGTTATAATAAACTGTAAATTTGTTTCTTACGGTGGCGAGTGCGGTGAAACGACTGATGTCTCTTGTCTGCTGTCTGGCGGTTCTGATCGCCGGACTTGCGGGCTGCGGCGGCGCGAAGGCGCCGGAGGCCGCGCTGCGGGTCAATGAGGCGGCGGATGTCGACACCGAGCTTTTCACCTATTTCCTGAGCATGCAGTACTACGGCGGCGAGGCCGTCGGGGACGCGGAAAAGGTCGAGGCCGCGACCGCGGACTGTCTGGCCTATCTGGCGGTGAACACCCGGTTCGTCGGGATGGGGCTCGCCCTGTCGCAGGAGGACAAGGCGGAGGTCTCGCTGGAGACGGATTCGCTCTGGCGGCTGTACGGCGGGTATCTCTCCGCGCTGGGCGTCAGCAAGCAGACGTATTTCAAGGTGCGGCAGTACCTGCGCATGCGCGAGAACCTCGAATACGCTCTGTACGATAAAGACGGCGTGTCGCCGATCTCCGACAGCTATCTGCGCGAATACTTCCTGCAGAATTACGTCGGCATCAAGTATTTCTATGAGGAGCTCTATCCGGAGTACACCGAGCAGCAGCTCGCCGCGCTCTCCGACGGACAGCTCAAGAGCCTGAACGAGCGCATGAATTACGCCGCCGAGCGGTACCAATACATCAGCGATCTGGCGACCTACGTCAACAGCGGCATCTACACGATCGATCAGGCGTATATGGCCGTGACGGAAAACGTGTCGGAGAACGTGTCGGTGGAGACGACCGTCGTGAGCCGCAGCGACACGAATTTCACGCGGGAATTCATCACCGCCGTATTCAAGCAGGCCAGTGGCAGCGCGTTCCTGGTCACGAACAACAGCAAGAGCTACGTATACTTCGTGCAGCGGGTGGATCTCTTCTCAGAGGGAACGGACCTGTTCGACGCGTACCGGGATCAGTGCCTGCAGGCCGTGGCGGACGCCTATCTGACGCAGGACGTGGCGGACTGGGTGAGCAGCTACAAGGCGGTGCGCTACGCGTCCGCGACGGATCAGTGCCTGGATCGGGTCAAGCGGGTGGACCGCGCCGCCTATATCGGCACCGACGCATACGAATTCAAGCCGCTGGACGGCTTAACCTAATTTCGACGGAGGGAATGTTATGAATATCAGCATCATTATGGCCGGAGGCGTGGGGAACCGGTTCGGCGCAGGGATCCCGAAGCAGTACTGCAAGCTCAAGGGCAGACCCGTCATCGACTACGTCATCGACGCGGTCAACGACTCGAAGCTGACCGACGCGGTCGTCGTTGTCGCCGACCCGGATTTCGTCTATATGTCGCCCATGCTGGCGTCGTCCGGCTTCACCTTCGCAAACAACGGCAAGGAGCGGCTCGATTCGCTCAAGAGCGCCTTTGACAAGATCTGCGAGGTCTATCCGGACTGCGAGCGCATCATCATCATGGACGCCGTGGCGCCCTTCGTGACTGGAAAGCTCATCGACGACTATCTGCGCAAGCTCGACGACAACGACGCCGTCATCACCTGCCAGAAGATCACCGGCGCGCTGGGCAACTACGACTTCGATCCGCTGGACCGGGAGAAGTACTATATGACCCAGAGCCCGGAGGCGTTCCGCTTCCGCACGCTGCTGCCGTACTTCACGACCACGTTCCCCAGCCAGGAGCTGGCGTGGCAGATGCCCCGGGAGACCAAAAAGTACCTGAACTTCGATTTTAAGGAAAATCTGAAGCTGACCTATGACTTCCAGCTCCGGGAGGCGGAGCTGATGCTCGACGAACGCAAAAAGAATGGATAAGGGAACCGACAGGAAGCGGGTGCTTCACATCGCCGTTGATCTGATCTGGTCCGTCGCCGGACTCGTGCTGATGAACGGCGTGATGCAGCTGCTTATCAATCCCAGGCTGCAGGCGTGGATGGGACAGGAGGCCTTCGGCTCGTTCCAGTCCGTCATCGCGGTGGTCGCCATCATGGGCACCACCTTCGGCGTGGCCGCGAACTATTCCCGCATGGTGCTCAGCCGCGAGGGGAAGGACACGAACGGCGACTACAACATCTATCTGGCGCTGGCGGTCGCGCTGTGTCTGCCGGTGTCGATCGTCACGCTGATCGTGTACAAGAGCT
>ONWP01000179.1 GCA_900321595.1 uncultured Eubacteriales bacterium | reverse complement strand
GATCCTCGCAGCGGAAGCGGAACGCGACTCGCAGATCGCGATCGCGGAAGGTGAAGCCAGATCCATCGAAATGGTCTACCAGGCGGAAGCGGAAGGACTGCAGTCGCTGCGCGAGGCCGGCGCGGACGAAAACGTGCTCCGGCTCAAAGGGATCGAAGCGCTGAAAACGGTTGCGCAGGGCCGCGCTACGAAGATTTTTATTCCGGATGAGATGTCAGGCTATGTCGCTTCGCTCGGCGTGGTCGGTGAGATCCTCGGCATCGGGGATTCGATGGCGGTAGACACGCGCGCAAAGCCCGCGCCCGCCGCGACGCCGGATCCCTGCCTGGAGCATCACTCCAGCCGCGTGTCCAAGGGCGCTGCCGCGACGAATGCAAAGCTTGAACGCGACGTGAAGAAAGGAGGCCGTTGATTATGCCGTTTATCTTTATCGGACTTGCCGTCATTGTCCTCGTTCTGCTTGCGGTCAATGTCAGTGTTGTCCCGCAATCTAAAGTATTCATGATTGAGCGCCTCGGGAAATTCAAGACGCAGTGGCATGCCGGGATCCACGTGAAACTCCCGTTTGTCGACCGCGTGTCCAAGAAGATCTCTCTGAAGGAGCAGGTCATGGACTTCCCGCCGCAGTCTGTTATTACGAAGGATAACGTGACGATCAATATCGACTCCGTTGTTTTCTATCTGGTTGAGGAGCCCTATCTGTACACGTACAAGATCGCGAATCCGATCATTGCGCTTCAAAATCTTTCCGCGACGACGCTGCGCAATATCATCGGTGAGATGGAACTCGATCAGACGCTGACCAGCCGTGACGAGATCAACGCGAAGCTGCGCGCTATTCTGGATGAAGCGACCGAAAAGTGGGGCATTGACGTCACTCGTGTTGAGATCCAGAACATCGTGCCGCCCAGCCAAATCCAGGAGGTCATGACCAAGCAGATGCGCGCGGAGCGCGAACGCCGCCAGATCGTCCTTGAAGCCCAGGCGCATCAGGAGTCGGTTGTATCCCGCGCGGAGGGTGATAAGAAAGCGAAGATCCTCTCCGCGGAAGCGGATCGCGACGCAAAAATCGCGGTCGCGGAAGGTAGGGCGAGATCTATTAAGATGGTTTATGCCGCAGAAGCGAGAGGTTTGCAGGCGCTGAAGGAGGCCGGCGTGGATGACGCGGTGCTTCGGTTGCGCGGACTGGACGCGCTGAAGTCTGTCGCTGACGGCAGATCGACGAAGATCTTCCTGCCGAGCGATATCGGCGCGGCGATCTCGTCGCTCGGCGTCGGATCGGAGCTCGCAAAGAGCGAACCGCCGGCAGCGGCGTCAGGCGCGTCAGAACCCTTGGAAATCCACGAATAAAATAACAGCGCAGCTCTGAACGGGCTGCGCTGTCAGTTTATCCCATCTCATGGATCGAACGGGGAATCGATCCGATCAGTTCTGTAACGGTCGTTATGAACCGTTTCAGATTCTCAAAGAACAAGGTCAGTGCGTGTAAGAGCCTGTCAAGCTTCGTTTCCTTGTGATCAGAAGAAGGATCGATCGTGAAATCAACGTCCGCATACGGGTGATCGGCGTCATACGTAGGCGCCGGGCCGTTCTTGAAGGTGAAATCAAATGTTCTGGTCATAATCGGCGTCGCGGTGCCGAGGAGCCGGACAAATGAGATCGTCACGGCGGCACGCGTATTTGACACCGAAGGGATCTCCCCGGTAAAGGCGACCTTAGCGGATTTGCCGGCAGGAATGATCAGCCCTGAATAAGCATCGAAAACAGGTTCAAAACCTCGTGCGTCGATGTCATATACGATTAAAGGTGAATCTGTCAGATTGGTAAGGACGATCGCATCTGTATCGCCGGTTATATACCCTTCCGGCGCTTTGTTAAACGAGGCAAACAGATCCATCTGATATCCGGAAGAAGCGTGGAACTGCGGGAAATCCGCGCTTTCATGTACGTCGCGAAGCGGCTGCGCGGAGAACAACTGCCTGCGGACGAGATTCATCAGGTAAGCGTCCTTTGTCTCCTGTCCGTGGTAATATCCGTCGACAAACCATGTGTTCTCAGGCAAATAACAGGTCGACGCGTCCACTTCCATGGATGGCGACAGATGATCGTGCGACGGGTCGGCGCAGGTCTCGCCGATGCAGGTGTATCCGTCTGCAAACCGCTTGCCGAACGGCGCTGTGGTTGCGCCTGAAGCGCCGCAAGCAGGGATAATGCCGTCGCTGTTGATCTGCGATCCGGTCTCCGAAGGCGTGCCGGTTCCGCAGGTAATTGAAACATTGACGCCGTTGCGCTGTACCTCCTGCAGGTTCTGCGTCAGCTTCGCCATGTAATCGCGGTGGTAAGCAATCGTTTTATTTCGCAGCTCCGGGGAGACCTTATCACCGTGTAGGGCAAGCACCTCGTCAAAGCCGTATAGCGGGATAAAATCCCACATGGCCTGCCAGTTGACAATGCAGTCAAGCACGGAAGGCAGAACAGCCTTCAAAAAGGCGTCAAGGATGTCAAGCGGCTCTGAGGCAAGCAGCCAGTGGATATCGGAATCAATGAAAAGCGCCTGTTCCGCAAATTCAAGGATGCTGTATTCGTTTACATCCGTATGCCCCGTAAACAGATCATACGCAAGCGCGGCGCCGCCGATCGCCGGTACGCAAAGGACCGCGTTGTTGATATAATCAGCGCAAACGTCCTTATATACGCTCAGATAGGTGCCGGCGATCTGGCCGCCATAGCTTTGGCTGAGCAAATTCACTTTTTCGGCTCCGGTGTCAGCGAGCACATCCAGGATCAGGTCATGCAGCTGCGCGACGTTTTCGAGAACGCCCAGCCGGAAATCGCACTGGAAGATAAAGATTTGATCCTCAGAAATGACGTCGTTGACATAGGTCGCCATTTCGTAGTATTCGCCGATCGTACTGTATCGACAGCCGTCCGCCGTGTTCGGGATCATCGTGCGGACTGTGTATTTGCTTGTTCCGTCCGGGTTGCAGGCAAGCGGCTCAAGCGTTTCTTTAATGCCGGGATCTGCAAGCGCAGCCAGGGATTTCCCGTCGTCGAAACGAAGCTTGACAAGGGAGGCCGCGAACTGCGCGAGATACGGTTTAATTTCCTGCAGGATCTTTTCGTAATCAAGTCCCCAGATCTTTTCGGTTGTGCCGTCCTCATGCACCATTTCCAGATTGCTGGAGCTGTAGCCGGGCAGCACAATAACAGGGTAGTCCGTGTTGAATTCCGCAGCGAAGGCAGGGGAGACCGCCGCAAACAACAGGATTACGGAAAGCGCGACGCTGATGACACGTTTCATAAGAATCACATCCTGAGAATTGATGCTTATATTATATGCAAAATGAAGATAAAATGCAACTGTCACGCAAATGATTTATAATCGTTAGAAAACGAATAAAATTTTGTGCAAAACGCTCTTTTTTGAAATGGCACTTGACAAATACGTAAGACGGGTGTAAAATACAGTTGTTCCTGAGGAACAGACATCGCGGGATGGAGCAGTTGGTAGCTCGTCGGGCTCATAACCCGGAGGTCGTGTGGTTCAAGTCCCACTCCCGCAACCAGAAAGAATCCCGAAGACATCAGCCTTCGGG
>ONWP01000396.1 GCA_900321595.1 uncultured Eubacteriales bacterium | reverse complement strand
CAGCTCCTGCCCGACGAAGCCTGCCAGCGGCGCCGCCGCGACGAGCACCGCCATCGCCAGTATAACCGAAATCCACTTTTTCGCTGATTTTGCACGCATACCTGTAACCTCCCGGATTTGATCATCAATCATTCTAAATATATTATACACAGGCATTTGATAATTGCAACATAAAATTCTGTTTAAGACAATCGCTCGTTTTTTTATAAACAATCCCTTCACGCACAAACCGGCCTCCGAAGAGACCGGTCGTTTTTGTCAGACGAGGATCATAGCCTTGCTTCCAGCTTCGCAGAGAAGCGCAGGATCAGCCGTGCCTCCTTGGCGGTCAGCTTGCCGCTGCCGTCGAGGTCGCAGTTTTTGAACGCCTGTCCGGTCAGCGTCTCGAGCCGGGCGGAGGCTCTGAGGACGAGCCGCGCGTCGTTCGCGAGCACCTTGCCGTTCAGGTCCGCGTCGCCGCGCGTGTTGGTGACCGACGAAGCGACGTTCGGGACGCAGTAGATCCCGGTCGGGATATCGAACGCGCCGATCGCCCCGGGACCGATCTCGTATTTCGCGACGCAGAGAATGACCTGATCATTCTCCAGATAAAATTCGTGCTCGGAGAGGCGCTTTTCCCTGAAACGCTCAAAACCGGAAGCAAAGTCTTTCAGAAACTGTGCGCCGAACTTCTGTCTGCAGTAAGCGGCAACGATCTGATTCAGCCGCTCCTGTGTGATCTCGGTCCCGTCCCTTGTCGGAAGATCGGCCAGATACAGCCGTCTGCCGCTTCTCAGATCGACGGTGATCCCGGAGCTGCTGCCGTCGCCGACGCCGCCCAGCATCCAGTCCTGGGTATATTTAATACTCAGATAGCCGTCGCCGTTCTGCGCGACGGCGCCGACCTTGCCGTGATGGTAGCCCCTGGTTTGTCCGGTGTATTGACCGGCGTGCAGGGTTTCACCGTTTGCGATACACCGCGGATCCTCGAAATACTTCTCACAGGCGTCAGAGAACACAGCGTTGATCTTGCGTCCGACCGCGGAGGTATCCGCGACGGAAGCGAGGTCATAGTAGCAGTTGATCACATCGCCGGACACCGTCGAATCGCCGCGGTAGTAGTGATACACCCTTTTCAGTGTGACGTTCGCGCGGTCGTTCGTCTGCGCGGAGGCCGCCGCGCAGGGGATCAGGCACAACGTCAGAAGCAAAAGCACCGTAATTAGCTTTTTCATACAAAAACCTCCGGTTACGTCTCTGTTTGTCTTGCGGTTCCGCCGTCAGATAGACGGTTCCAATTTCGCGCTGTAGCGCAGGATCTTTCTTGCCTCGCCCGCGAGCAGCTTGCCGTCGCCGTTGAGGTCGCAGTTGACAAAGCCCTGTCCCTCGAGCGTCTCCAGCTTCGCGGAGGCACGCAGCACCAGCCGCGCGTCGTTCGCCAGCACCTTGCCGTCCAGGTTCGCGTCGCCGCGCAGGCCGGACGCGGAAACGTCCTCCCACTTCGCGTACACAACCGCGTCAGCTTTGACGGGAGCGTTGAAATCATATAATTCCGTACAAGCCTCATCCGCGAACCAGCCGCCGAAGGTAAAGCCCTCCTTCTCGGGATCCTCGGGTCTGACCGTGTAATCGTTCATCGCCACGGTCTGCGCCGGGACCGCGCTGCCGCCGTCCGTGCGGAACTCGACCGTGAAAACCGGCGCGGTCTCGACCCATTTCGCGTAAATCTGCGTATCGCCCGTGACAGGCTGCTCGAAGTCGAACGGAACCGTGCATTCCTCGTCCGCGAACCAGCCGCCGAAGGTATAGCCTTCGCGCGCCGGGTCTGCGGGTCTTTCGACCTTTCCGCCGGCTTCCACGGTCTGCGCCGGGACGTCCGCGCCGCCCGTTTCGAAGGACACGCGCGCCTTCGGCGCGGTGCGGATGACAGTCCGTTTCACGGGCTTGCCGTCCAGAGCGATCGTGGCGAAGGAATCGATCTCGGCGACGGCCGCGCCGGCGGGCTCGACGATCGATACGCCGTCGAGCTTGATTTCCTTCGCGCTCACCGCGTTCTCAACGTCGCTCTGCGCCGTGAGGTCGCTGTCCGAGACACGCAGCTCCGTCATCGCGAGGACGCCGCCGTTTTTCCCGTGCGCGTCGACGCGGGACGCGTCGCGAATGTCCACGTATCCCTCGTCCGCGGAGAGGCCCGCGCCGGTCGGAGTATCGGTTTTCACGACCGAATCGACGATATCGATGTTGCCCTTCTGAGACACGACGGAGCCGGCCGTGACGTCGGCGCCGTCAAGCTTAATATCGCCGCACACGGTGATCTCCTTCGCGTCCTTGACCTTGACGGTCCCTGAGACGGTCAGCGTGCCGTTGTCGACCAGGATCGCGTCGGCGCCGGACGCTGTGATTTCCGCCGTGCCGCTCATGATCTGCGCTTCACCATCCGCGAGGAACAGGCCGCCCTTGCCCCTGAGCTGCAGATTCGACGCCAAAAACGCTGCCTCGGCAGCCGTGATCGCATATTCGTTATGGCCTTCTACATACACGCGCTTGCCGCCGCCGATCACCACGCCCGCGGCGACGATGCCGCCCGTTTCACCGCGGATAAACATCGCGCTGTCGTCGCTGTCAAGCATGATCTGGACGGCGTCCTTCGGCGCGCGGATCGCGACGCTGTCAGCGCTTATGACGTTCAGACCGAGCTTGTCGATCTTGACGTATCCGTTTTCCGCCAGAATCCCTTCGCCGCCGCCCGAGATCCGGCCCGTGTCCCGGGTGAGTTCAACATTGTCGGACGCGGTGATGCCGTTGATCTCGCCGGTGATGTCAAGCTCCGCGTCTGTCACAGACAGATCGCCGTCGCACACCTGCACGCCGTAGGTGACGGCGCCGTGGGCTTCCAGCCTGCCGCCGGTGATGACCACGTTTTTCCGATCGACGCGGATGGCGGTATTGCCGACCGCGCAGACGTCGCATCCGTCTGACGCAAAGGTGTCGGCCAGGATCCCGTAATCCTTGGCAGAGACCCGAAGGCTGCCGCCGTCGAGCTTCAGAGGCCCGCCGACATGGATCGCGTCGACAGACGCGGTCCCCTCGAACGCGCCGTTCAGGATCAGGGACGCGTTTTTCGTCAGGATCACGTAATCCGCTCTGGAGAATTTAGCGCTGCCCCGGATCGTCAGATCGCAGTCCCGCGCGTAGATCCGCGCGTGCTCACATGTGTCGTTGATGACGGGATCGTTCAGCGTCAGGACGCGCGTCGCCGGATCGTAGGAGACCTTGCCGTCGCCCAGCACGTCGGCGTTGTTCCTTTCCGTGACGCGGGTCGCGCCGACCCAGACGTTGTATCTTGTGTATACTTCGCCGATCTCGACGAACCTCGCCGGATTGCCCGCGCTGTTCAGGATCCAGTTGCCGTTGAAATGCGCTTCCTTCGGATCGACGATGGCGAGCTTGGGAGAGAGTTTCAGCGTCCCTGTCTGGACCGCGCCTATCGTACCGCCTCGGGCGGTCAGATTGCCGCCGGTGATCGTGATCGCACCGCTCAATAAGCCGTAATCTTTGCCGGAGACGTCCACGACGCCGCCGGTCATCGCGAACTCCTTCGACGCGATCACGGCGTTCACCGCGTCGCTTACCCGCAGCTCGCCGCCGTCCGAAACGCGCAGGGCACTCGTGCGAATGCCGTACTGACCGCCCTCGCAGGTGAGGCTGCCGTCGAGCTCAACAGACTGTTGCGTCCGGACCGCCCACGAATCGGTAAGATCGCCCTCGCGGGTGCTGCGGGCCGTTACGCGCGCGCCGGGCGCCACGAGCAGGCGCCCTTCCTTCGACTGGATGCCGTACTGCACGCCATCGGCGTTCAAGACTCCCCCGTTGCAAATGATCGAGCCCTTGGCGCTGACGCCGGCGGAGTCCTGCCGCGTCGCGCGCGCATTGACGGTGCCGCCGCTGAGGGATATGGAGCCGTTCAGGGCGTCCAGCGCGTGGTAGCTGCCATCGACATCGAACGTCCTGCCGCTGGCGTTGATCGATATATCATTGGCAACAACGGCGTCGCGCTCATCGGAGTGAATACGCATGTTCACGGATTCAACCGTGAGATCGCCCACAACAAAGATCGTCTCCAGCTGCGTGCGCATGTCAATGTCAGCGTACTCGGCGATATTCCGGATCACGACGCTGCCATTCGTCGCGAAGATGCCGTTCAGCGCGCCGGGGGCGGTGTACAGGTTGCCGACGATCGTCAGCGTCCCGGCCTTGGT
>ONWP01000209.1 GCA_900321595.1 uncultured Eubacteriales bacterium | reverse complement strand
ATCAAGTGTTAAAACAGACAAAATTACGCATCTGCAGACGCGTTTTCTTGAATATGACCGAAAACACTGCCTCGGTCTCGACATAAGTCGTTGATCACGACAAAACTGACTGTTGAGAAATGATGCGCAGGAAGCGTACCGAGGCATCAGGCTTGCGCAAATGAAAATAATTAATTTTATGCATGGACTATTGTATATTTTGGACTGCTGTGATACAATATCATTTAACAACGGTCTGTCATTGGAGGGATATCATATGGTATCTATTGAGTCCGGCAGTCACGGTGATTCCAGGATCATCATATCTGATGCAGTCATCGAGACCATCGTCTTTAATTCCGCCCGCGACACGGAGGGCGTGGCAGCGGTTTGTCCCTTTGAGGACGCGCGTAAACGTCTGCCCGGCGCTTCCGGCGCGCCTGTTCATGTTGTGGAGCGGGAGGATGGACTCCAGGTTTCGCTTGGCGTCGTGCTCGCGGACGCGCATCCGATCCCGGAGACCGCGGCCAGGATCCAGAGAAACGTGAAGGAAGCGCTGCAGTCTATGACCGGGTCGGTCGTGGATCGCGTGGATGTAACAGTGACAGACGTCAGCTTTGACCTGACCTGATCGAATGGAGGGCTTGACATGGAAGACAAAAGGAGCAAACGATCGATCGCAAGGGAACAGGCTTTTATCCTGATTTTTGAGAAGTCATTCAATGCGGATACGTCCATTAACGAACTGGTCGATTTCGCGCGCGAGACGGAATTGTTCGACGCGGATCCCTTTGCCGTGAAAAGCGCGACGCTCACGCTGGAGCATCAGAATGAGATCGATGAGATCATCACGCCGAAGCTGCGCGGCTGGACGCTTTCGCGGATCTCAAAAGTTTCGCTGGCTGTATTGCGGCTTGCGGTCTGTGAAATGAAATTCATGGACGACATTCCCGTCGGCGTTACGATCAATGAGGCTGTCAATCTGGCAAAGGCATACGGCAGCGACCGGGATCCGAAATTCGTAAACGGACTGCTCTCAGCGATCAAGAACGCGAAACCGGACGAACAGGAAGAAGATGCCTGATTTTTATTACGGCTTCGACACGAGCAATTACACGACAAGCTGTGCTGTTTGTTTTGACGACGGCTCCTATCGCCATGAAAGACAGCTGCTGCCGCTGGCGTCCGGTGAGAAGGGGATCCGTCAGTCAAACGCCGTGTTTTATCACACACGCGCGCTGCCCGGGCTGTTTCACGCATTGACGGAGAAGCTTGACGGAAAGCCTGCGGCGGTCGGCTGCTCCGTTTCTCCGCGGGATTCCGCTGAATCTTATATGCCCTGTTTTCTGGTGGGGGAGACTGCCGCGTCTGTCGCTGCCGATGTTGCGGGCGTTCCGCTTTACCGCTTCTCGCATCAGGCCGGCCACGTCGCCGCCGCCGCGCTGACCTGCGGAGAGCCGGAGATCCTGAATCACCCGTTTCTTTCTTTTCATGTCTCCGGCGGTACGACAGATCTCATTCACGCGGAACCGGACGATGAGACTGTGATCCGCATTCAACCCGTCGTGTCGTCGCTTGATCTGAAAGCCGGACAGGCGGTAGACCGCGTCGGGCTGAGCCTCGGACTGGATTTTCCCGCGGGCCCTGCGCTCGAACGCCTTGCCGCGCAGTCGGTTCGGTCGTTTCGCCCTGTTGTTTTTCTGCGGGACGGATGCGCCAGTTTCTCCGGACTGGAGAATCAATGCGGAAAGATGCTGCAGGACGGTGAGAGTGCCTGCGACATCGCGAAATTCTGCTTATCCTATATCGCGAAAGCGCTGCTTTTGATGACTGATTATGCGCTGTCGCTCTATCCCGGGCTTCCGGTTCTGTTTGCGGGCGGCGTAATGAGCGATCTGCTGATCCGGGCAGCCCTCGCGGGGATCGATCGCGCAAAGTTTGCGAAACCGGAATTGTCAAGCGACAATGCGGTGGGCGCCGCTTATCTTGCAATGCTCGCGCACAGACGGAGGTGCGGCGAATGATCACAACCTCAGCGCTGACTGTCACGCAGATCAACACCTATATTAAGAGTCTGATCGAAGGCGACATACGGCTGCGGCATATCACGGTCGTCGGTGAAATCTCGAATTTTACAAGACATTTCCGATCCGGACACCTGTATCTGTCGCTGAAGGATGAGAGCTGTTCACTCAAATGCGTCATGTTCGCGCAGACAGCTTCGCGGCTTCGTTTTCAGCCGGAAAACGGAATGCGCGTTTATGTAAGCGGAAGACTTTCTGTCTATGACAGGGACGGCGTTTATCAGCTGATCGCGGATGCGATGGAGCCGGTCGGCGCCGGCGCGATGGCGGCCGCGCTTGAACAGCTTCGCCAAAAGCTTGCGGCAGAGGGTCTCTTTGATGCGGATCGCAAAAAACAGCTCCCCGCGTTTCCGAAGCGCATCGGCGTTGTGACTTCAGCGTCCGGCGCCGCGGTTCGTGATATTGAAAACGTGCTTTCGCGGCGGTATCCGCTCGCAACGATGGTTTTGTGCCCGGCGGCTGTTCAGGGCGCGGACTGTGCGCCGCAGAATGTGCAGGCGCTGGAAGCCCTCGCACGGTACGGCGACGTCGACGTGATCCTGCTCGGACGCGGCGGCGGCTCACAGGAGGATCTTTGGGGGTATAATGACGAACGGCTTGTACGCGCGGTCGCGGCCTGCCCGATCCCGATCGTGACCGGCATCGGGCATGAGATCGATACGTCTCTGTGCGATCTGGCAGCCGATTTCCGCGCGCCGACGCCTTCCGCCGCCGCAGAGCTCGCGACGCCTGATATCCGGGATCTGGCGCAGGCGGTCGATCAGGCTGCCGCGCGCGCTTATCAGGAGATATTTAGTATTCACGGAGTCGCCTGTGAAGCGCTTCAGAATCTGGACGCGCGTCTTGCGTCGCTTTCGCCGATGCGGGTGCTTTCCGTTCGGATGGAAACGCTTGACCGCATGCGCGCGCAGCTGATATCGGCCGGAAGGATCGCGATGGAGCGGCGTACGACAGCGCTCGCGCACATGGGCGTGCGACTCAAGAACGCGGACCCGACAGCGCTGCTGAAACAAGGAAAGCTGACTGTCTTATTTGGTAAAGAGAAACTCAAGAGCGCATCGCAGGTAAAGGTCGGCGATCAGCTGCAGATTCTGCTGGCTGACGGACGTCTGGACTGTACCGTCGACGCGGTTCAACAGAGGTGAAATGGATATGGATGAGAATCTGACATTTGAAGAAGCGTTTGCGAAACTGTCGCAGTTGGTTGAACTGCTTGAAAAAGGAGATAAGCCCCTCGAGGAATCCGTCTCCCTGTATGATGAAGCGATGCAGCTGTCCGGTTACTGCTCGGCGCTGCTCAATTCCGCGAAACTCAAGATCGAAACGCTGACGAGAAAGCAGGCTTCAGATGAACTTTGATGCGCAATTGAAGGAATACGGCGCCGCAATGGACGATTTTGTCCTGAACGCGATCCCCGGCGTTTGCGCGCAGGCGGAAGTACTGCGCGACGCCATGGCGTACAGTCTCTCTTCCGGCGGCAAACGGATCCGGCCGGTGCTGTGCCTCGCCTTTGCCGAATTGTTCGGCGCATCCGCGCGCGACGCGCTGTGGTACGCCTCAGCCGTGGAATTCGTACACACCTATTCTCTGATCCATGATGATCTGCCCTGCATGGACAATGATGACATGCGACGCGGCAAACCCTCCTCGCACATTCAATTCGGGGAAGCCACAGCGCTTCTGACGGGAGACGCGCTTTTGACGCACGCCTTCACCTGTATTGTTCGCTCCGGTTTGCCGTCTGATCGCGATCAGCAGGCGGTAGCGGAATTATCTAAATATGCGGGCATCGACGGAATGATCGGCGGTCAGATCGTCGATCTTGCCGGAGAGCAGACGGCATACGATCTGGATACGCTCATGCTGATGGATTCCATGAAGACGGGCGCGCTGATCACAGCGGCGTGCTGCCTCGGCTGCGTCGCTGCGGGCGTATCCGAGATCCCGGACGCGGTACGGCGTTTCGGCATGGAGACGGGGCTTGCTTTTCAGATTCGCGACGATATCCTCGACTATCTGGAAGGCGAAGAAAACAGCGATATCGTCAGCGGAAAATCCACCTATGTTTCTCTTTTAGGGATCGAAGACGCGCAGGCATGTGCGGCGCGGCATACGGAAAAAGCTTTGGAAGCGTTGACCGAACTGCCGGGGGATACCGCGTTTTTGCGTGAACTGACAATGAAATTACTTGACCGAACGGTCTGATACGATGGAAAACGATACAAAATACCCGATCTTATCCGGCATCCGCGGACCGTATGACGTCAAGAAGCTGTCATATGCGGAGATGCAGGCGCTGGCCGCCGAGATCCGGAAAAAGCTGATCGATACCGTTTCACGCAACGGCGGACATCTGGCGTCCAATCTCGGCGTCGTCGAGCTGACGATCGCGCTGCACGTTGTGTTCGAGTCGCCGGTCGACAGCATTATCTGGGACGTCGGTCATCAGTGCTATACGCATAAGCTGCTGACCGGTCGTTTTCATGATTTCGATTCGATTCGGCAGCCGGGTGGTTTGTCCGGGTTCCCGAGCCCCGCGGAAAGCGCGCACGACCCGTTTTATTCCGGACACGCCAGCGCCAGCGTATCGGCGGCTTACGGCATCGCGCAGGCGAATAAGCTACAGGGACGCGACGGCGCCTATGCGGTTGCGGTGATCGGAGACGGCGCGTTTACAGGCGGGCTTGTTTATGAGGCGCTGAATAACGCCGGACGAGAACGGTCGAACCTTATCGTCATTCTGAATGACAACGAGATGTCGATCTCCGAAAACGTCGGGTCTTTCGCGCAGCATCTGGCTGTGCTGAAAGCCGATCCGCGCTATTTTAATCTGAAGGCGCGCGCGGAAAACGCTTTGAATCGGATCCCGGTCGTCGGCGAAGACCTGAGCGAAGGTCTGTTTAAGCTGAAAACAGCGGTAAAAAAAGCGATCTATCAGCAGGCGACGCTCTTCGAGGATCTGGGGTTTCGCTATATGGGTCCGTTGGACGGACACAATATCCCGGTGCTTGTCAACGCGCTTCGAGGCGCGAAGGGCGCGCACTATCCGATCCTGCTGCATGTCCGGACTGTGAAGGGAAAAGGATATAACTTCGCGGAACTCGATCCGAGCGTATATCACGGAATATCGAAATTCGATCCGAACACAGGAGAGTTCAACACGCCGGGCGTTGATTTTTCAAGGTGCTTCGGCGAAACGCTGATTGATTTGGCCGAGGAGGATAAGCGCGTCTGCGCGATCACGGCGGCGATGAGCCTCGGCACCGGTCTCGAACGATTCCGGCGCAAATTTCCGGATCGGTTCTTTGACGTCGGCATTGCAGAGGAGCATGCCGTGACGTTCAGCGCCGGGCTTGCGAAGGGCGGTATGCTGCCGGTTTTTGCGGTGTATTCCGCATTCCTGCAGCGAAGCTACGATCAGCTTGTGCATGACGCCGCGCTTCAGAACGCCCACATCGTCCTTTTGGTCGATCGAGCCGGTTTTGTGTCCGGCGACGGGGAGACGCATCACGGATTGCTCGACGTTCCGTTCTTCGGGACGATCCCGGGCGTTACGGTGCTGTCTCCTGCCACGTATCGGGAGCTGAAGGACGCGCTGCGGATCGCGTTATATGAAATGCAAGGCGTTGTCGCCATCCGCGTCCCCAAGGGCGATCAGGACGCGTCGCTCGCCGCGCTGGAACAGCCTTACGCGCCATCGTCCGTTTACGGAGACGGCGAATCGGAAACCGCTGTTGTTTCGTACGGCAGAGTCGCCGGCAACGCGTATCGGGCAATGGAAAAGCTTTCGGAACAGGGCAGGAAAGTAAAGCTTGTCAAGCTTGGACAGATTCAACCGATTCCGGCCGAAGCGGTTGACGCCGCTGCGGGAGCGTCCCGCATCCTTTTCTTTGAGGAAAGCGAGCGATCCGGCGGCGTCGGCGAGCGGTTCCTCGACGCGTTGAATACGCGCGGCTATCGCGGCGCCTTCGAGCTTCACGCGGTCGACAACCAGTTTGTCACCCATTCGACCGCAAGCCAACTGCTTCATGATTTCGGACTGGATGCGGATGCGATCGCGGCGGACGTCTGTTCGGAGGTGGAGCGTGGCTGAACGAAAGAGGCTGGATGTGCTGCTCGTTGAGCGCGGCCTTGCACCCAGCCGTGAAAAAGCCAAGGCTTTTGTCATGGCCGGCGTTGTCTATGCCGACGGTCAGAAAGCATCGAAAGCAGGCGAGCTGTATTCCGAAGACGTTGCACTGGACGTTCGCGCCGCCAGCGAGTTCGTATCCCGCGGCGGTTACAAGCTGAAAAAGGCGATGGAGGTCTTCGGCGTTCAGCTGAACGGCAAGGTTTGCTGTGATATTGGCGCGTCGACCGGGGGCTTCTCCGATTGTATGCTTCAAAACGGCGCTGCCCGCGTTTACGCGGTCGATGTCGGATACGGCCAGCTTGCGTGGAAGATCCGTTCGGATCCCCGCGTGATCTGTCTGGAGCGCACAAACGCCAGATATCTGAACCATGAGGTCATCCCGGAGGAAGCGGATTTCGCAAGCGTTGACGTCTCCTTTATCTCTCTGAAGCTCGTGCTGCCCGCGCTGCTCAGCGTGCTGTCTCCGGATGGGGAAGTTGTCTGTCTGATCAAACCGCAGTTTGAGGCAGGACGTGAAAATGTAGGCAAAAAGGGCGTCGTCCGAGACAGAGCGATCCATGAGTCGGTGATTCGCACAATCGTAGATTTTGTGCGTGAAAGCGGATGCGCGGTTTTAGGCCTGGACTATTCCCCGATCAAAGGGCCTGAGGGCAATATTGAATATCTTCTCTATTTTACAAAACGAGATGATCCCGAGTTTGAACCGGATATCTCCGCTGTTGTAAACGCGTCGCACGCGTCGCTGGATCGATAGGGGGCTGTTTATGATCGTCACCATATATCCGAATTTGACAAGAGAGCAGGCGCCTGTCGTGACGCGCCGGATCGTGGCGAGTCTGACGAAATACGGGATCTCTTGGGGGCTGTTCGACCGGACGTGCGCCGCATTCCCGGATCTGACGCCTGATGTGGTCGTGACGGAAGATGATTTTCAGAACACGACAGACGTGATGATCGCGGTCGGCGGCGACGGATCAATGATCCGCTGCGCCAAGCTGGCCTGTCAATACAGCATCCCCGTATTGGGCGTAAACGCCGGACATCTCGCCTATCTGACAGGCCTTGAGAACGATGAGACGGATCTGCTGGGAAAGCTTCCGCAGGGACTCTTTTCCAGGACAGACCGGACGATGCTGACGGTTGAGGTTCAGTCGCCGGACGGCACCGTGGTGTTTCAGGATGAATGCCTGAATGATATCGTTTTCGCGCGCGGCGAGCAAATCAAGCTTTGCCGGCTTGACGTATATTGCGGAACGAGCCTTGTAAACCGGTATACGTCAGACGGTTTGATTTTCGCTACGCCGACAGGCTCTACCGCTTACAATCTCGCGGCAGGCGGCCCGATCGTCGATCCCGGCGCGGACGTCGTGCTGCTGACTCCGATCTGTCCGCATTCCCTGACGGAACGAACAGTCATTTTTTCGTCTGACAGTGCGTTTACTGTTGAAAACACTCTGCGCAACACCTGCGCCGTATCCATATCATGCGACGGCGAGCCCGCCGTATCCTTTCCGGACGGATATCGGGCCGTTATTCGCAAGAGTTCGCACACCGCAGCGTTCCTTTCAGTCAAAGAGGATACGTTCCTGGATGTGCTGACCCAGAAAATGAAGCGCCGATGAAGGAGAAACCGTATGAAAAAACAGCGATTAGCCCTGATTTTAGAATTGATTGAACGGTATGACATTTCCACGCAGGAAGAGCTTGCGTCAAAACTGAACGAGTGCGGTTTTCACGTAACGCAGGCGACTGTGTCCAGAGATATTAAGGAGCTTCGGCTCATCAAACAGCCCTCGAGCCGCGGTGTGTACCGGTACACGCAGGTCTCGGGCGGAGATGAACGGTATTTGAAATATTATTCTATTTTTGCCGAGTCTGTTACAGGCATCGATTGCGCGCAGAACATCTGTATGCTCAAGTGCCACTCCGGCATGGCGAACGCCGCGTGCGCGGCGATCGACGCGCTGAATATGAATGATGTGCTGGGCACGATCGCCGGCGACGATACGATCTTTATCCTGTGTCGGACGGAAAAGGCCGCGAGGGATACGAAGGTCGAGATGCAGGCGCTTCTCGGAACGTAACGAGATCAGAAGGGAGCCTTCTCTTTGCTCAGTGAACTGAAGATCACGAATATCGCGGTGATCGAGTCGGCCTGCTTCAGGCCGGGCTCCGGGTTTACGTGCCTGACGGGGGAAACCGGCGCGGGTAAATCTGTGCTCATGGGCTCCCTTGGCGCGGTGATCGGCCGAAAGACGAGCCGTGATCTGATCCGTACAGGGGAGGAGAAAGCCACTGTATCGGCGCTGTTTGAATCCGTTTCTCCCAGGATCGCGCAAATGCTTGCTGACGAAGGATTGCCTGTCGAACCGGACGGGACGTTGCTTATTTCCCGTGAGATGACGCGGGACGGGAAGAACAAATGCCGGATCAACGGCAGTCCGGCGACGGTCACCATGCTGCGGCAGATCGGGATGCAGCTGATCAATATCCACGGCCAGCATGACGCGCAGATCATGAGCGATCCGAAAAACCATCTGGAGATACTGGACCGCTATGCCGATAATGCGGTTTTGCGCGAGCGTTATGTTGCCGTTTATCGACAGCTTCGGAGCGTGATGCGGCAGTTAAAGACGATGGAAGCCGATGATGAAAGCCGACAGGCGCGTATTGAAACGCTGAAGCGCGACGTCGCGCGGATCGAAGACGCCGGGCTGACCGCAGGGGAGTATGACGCGCTGCTCGCGAAGCGAAAGATCGTAACGGACGCCGCGAGACTGCAGAAGCTGCTGTCCGGCGCGTACTACGCGATCATCGGCGACGACGATAATGACGGAGCAGCGACGCTGCTGATGACGGCTGGTGAGCAGCTGACAAGCTGCGCGGAGCTTCCTGAGATCAGCGCGCTGCGGGACCGTCTGACTGACGCGGTGTACAACGTCAACGACGTCGCTGAAAACCTCGACCGGATCCTCACCGGCCTGACGTTTGACGAAGGCGAAGCGGATCGGATCGAAGAGCGGCTTGCGCAGCTGGAGTCCCTGATGAAACGCTACGGCGGCAGTGAGGAAGCGGTTCTTTCTTATTTAGGCGCCGCCTCATCAGAGCTTGAAACGCTAAAGGCACAGAATGAAAGCCTGCCTCTGCTGCGTGCTGAGCGCGACCGCCTGCTGAAGGAGACCTCTGACGCAGCGCTGATCCTTTCCGAAAACCGCAGAAAAGCGGGCGACAGGTTCGCGTCCGCTGTTACGCAGCAGCTCGCGTTCCTGGACATGCCCGGGGCTGTATTTGAGGTGCATATGCAGCGCAGAAGTATGTGTATCACGGGCTGTGATGAGCTTGAGTTCTATATCGGCGTCAATCGCGGCGAATCGGTGAAACCGCTTGCGCAGACCGCGTCGGGCGGTGAGATGTCCCGGATCATGCTGGCTGTTAAAAGCGTATTGGCGGATCTTGACGATGTGGATACGCTCGTTTTTGATGAGATCGACACAGGCGTCAGCGGACACGCGGCTGGCCGGATCGCGAAGAAGCTCAGCGACGTGGCGCGCGCGCGCCAGGTGATCTGCATCACGCATCTGCCGGCGATTGCCGCGTTTGCGAGTCAACAGTATCTGATCCGCAAGCAGACGTCGCAGGAACGAACCTACACAAGCGTCGTGCCGCTTGATACGGACGGACGCAGCCGCGAGATCGCCCGCATGATCGGCGGAGACGAGCGGGATCAGGTACATATCGCATCGGCTTTACGCCTGATGGAGGAAGCTGATGAATACAGGAGGCAAAATAAATGAAGTTTGGAATGTGCGGCGGCATGGACAGAATTGCCGGAACAAAGAAAGCCGGTTTTGACTATATTGAGCCGGCGTTAAACTGGTTCGGCGCCATGACTGACGAGGAGTTCGACAGATTGCTGGCTGAATTGAAAAAATACGATCTGCCATGTGAGTCGACCAACTGTTTTCTGCCCTGGGACGTCAAGGTAACAGGCGGCAACGTCGATTATGATCGGCTTGACAGTTTCCTTGACAAAGCGTTTGAAAGGGCGTATACTGCCGGAGTCAAGGTTTCGGTTTTCGGCTCCGGCGGCCCCAGGTCTGTCCCTGACGGATATCCGTTTGACAAGGCGGTTCGGGAATTTGTGTTATTCCTGGATGAACACGCAGCTCCCAGAGCCGCGCGCTACGGAATCGACGTCGCGATCGAGCCGCTGAATCGGAAGGAAACGAATCTGATCCGTTCGGTTCGGGAGGGATCGATCATCGCGTCGCTGTGTAAGTCTGAGAATGTTTATTGTCTCGCTGACGTTTACCATATGATCGAGGAAGGCGACGACTGGGAGGATCTGAAGCTTCTTGGCGGCATGATCCGTCACGCGCATCTTTCGAATCCGTGCCCCCCGTCGGAAACCGGCAAAAAGCGGATCTTCCCGAAGGATCCGACTGAATTCGACTACGTCGGCTTTTTCGAAGCGCTGCGGGCCTGCGGCTGTGAGCGCGTTTCGATCGAGGCGGATCTGCTGGGCGACTTTGAAACCGCCGCGATCGCGGCCGGAAAACTGGTTGACCAATTTCGATAAAACCCAAGGAAGGGAGCAATACAATGACGTTATATGATGAACTGCGCGCGCGAGGGCTGATCGCGCAGGTGACAGATGAGGAAGAGATCAAGGATTTGATCAACAACGGGAAAGCCACGTTTTATATCGGCTTTGATCCCACGGCCGACAGCCTGCATGTCGGGCATTTTATGGCGCTCTGCCTGATGAAGCGCCTGCAGATGGCTGGGAATCGTCCGATCGCGCTGCTCGGCGGCGGCACCGGCATGATCGGCGACCCAAGCGGAAGAACGGATATGCGCAAGATGCTTACCCGGGAGCAGATCGATCACAACATCGCCTGTTTCAAAAAGCAGATGTCCCGCTTTATTGAATTCGGCGAGGACAAAGCGCTGATGGTCAACAACGCGGATTGGCTGATGGATCTGAATTATATCGAGCTTCT
>ONWP01000219.1 GCA_900321595.1 uncultured Eubacteriales bacterium | reverse complement strand
TTCGGGGTCGCCATCGTTTTATTGCTCTTTACGCGCCGCGCGTCTCGGTCACGGTGAACGCGCTCGTCACATGCAGCGTGTCCTGCGCCCGGTCGTAGCGGATCGGGCCGACGGTCACGCCGTCGTCGGGCGTGACGAGCGTGAGCAGCGCCGCCAGCAGCGCGGCCAGACGCGACCGGATCGCGGTCGAACCCGTCTGCTTCGGCGCGTGCAGCGTCATGGTCAGCTCCGTGACGGCCGTCCGCGCGTCAAGCTTCACGCGCGCCACGTCGAAGACCGCCAGCATTCGGCGCAGCGGCTCCGGCTTTGCCGCCCGCTCGTACGCGGCGCAGAACGTCATATCCGCGAACTGCCCCATGGCGGCGAATCGCTCCGCCAGCAGGCCGGGCAGCGTATCCATCACCATATCAAACCTCCGTATAGTCGCGCAGGATCGCCCAGATATACATCGGCAGCGCGCCGAAGCGGACGACCTCCTGCCGGATCACCGTGAAGCGCCCCGTCCCGTCCGAAAGATATCCCCCGCCCGACGGCGGCAGCGTGACGTCCGGCGGCGCGTACAGCAGATAGTAGCTCTGATCGTCCGCGCCGATGGGCGTGGGCTCCGGCTTCACGTACATCCTGTTTTTATACCGCAGGGGCCGCAGAACGCCGGTGAACCGTTCGGCGACCGCGCCCTGCGCGTCGTGGACCGCGATCGGCCCGCCGACGCGCGCGAGCCCCTTCGCGGCTTCATCCCCCCGCACGGTCAGACGCTCCCGAAGGCAAAGCCGTCCCGGGAAAGACCCGCCGCGCGGTACGCCGCGTCCCGGAGCGCGTACGCCGCCGACAGCGCGGCCTTCCGGTCGTACTGCGCCTGCACGTCGCCCGCGCGAAAGAGCACCGGGTCGTCGCCGCGGCTGGCGTCGGCGGTCAGGTACAGGATCCACGCCTGCGCCCCGGCGGCCAGACGCGCGCCCGCGCCGTCCGTGCCGTCAAAGCGCGCCGCGCAGACGCCGCAGAGCGTCAGCAGACGATCCGGCTCGGCGGCCTCCCCGGGCAGCGCGGCCGTGATCGCGTCGTAAGCGTCCTGCGCCGTCATACCTCAAGCACCTTGACCGCGTCCGGCGTCAGCTTCGCGAACCCGTAGGTCGCGGTCACCGCCGTGCGCGTGAGCTGGCGGTCGATCAGCTTGTCGTGCTCGGTCACGACGCCGCCGCTGGTGACCAGCTCCAGCGCCGCGCGCCTGTCCAGACCGATGACGATCTCGTCGTCCACGGCCTCGCTGATGATGAGCTCCGCGCCGAAGGGCGTGACGAGCCTGCCCGTCCCGTGGAAGTTCAGCCCGGCCGCCGCGTCGCGGAACGCGTCCATCGACAGGATCCGCAGACCCGTCGCCGGCGAAACCAGCATGGTGGTCAGCTCGCAGGGACGCATCGCCGCCCACAGGCGCAGCAGCTTGTCGTAATCGAAGTCGCCGCTGCCGCGCACGTGCTCCGCCGCGTTGTGGTTGCCGTCGCCGTGCAGGAGCACGTCCACCGCGTCCTCGAGCTGCGTCCGGGCGATATACGCGCCGATCTGACGCAGCATCACCGTGAACACGTCCAGCCGCTGCCCGCGGATCGCCTCATAGGACGAGACCAGCATTCTGCCGCGCTTGCGCAGGCGGATCAGGTTCTCCTGCGTGGTCACGCGCGTCTGCGGGATCGACGCGCCCTCCGCCGTCACCTTCAGCGATTTGTCGTCGTCAGACGGAACGCTGGCGATGCTGCGGTAATCCAGGCCGCGGATGTCCGTCACCGCCGCCGTGATCTGTGGGATCAGATCGACCTCGCGGACGCCCTGACGCACCGCGCGCGCGACGTATTCCGGGAACAGCACCGCGGAATCCGCCGTCTGGAAAAACTTCTCCACCGCGTCGCCGTCCGGCCCGGTCAGGCGGATGTCGAACCGCTTGAGCTGCCGCTGAAACGCGTCCAGCCCCTCCAGATCCGTCCCCGCGTAGCGGTCGGAGGGATCCAGCGCCTCCAGCGTCTCGGTAAAGCTCTTGTTGAGGGCGTACATGCCCTTCTCCAAACGTACCTGCGTGATATCCATCATCCCGCCTCCTCTCAAAAGATAAAACCGACGGTCTCGTCCAGCTCGTCGAGCTGCACCACCACGGCGGGCACGCCCGCGCCGGCCTTGACGCCGCCGTCTCCGTCCGCGCAGAGCGCCGTTCTGCCCAGCGCCGGCGCGTCCCCGCTGAAGCCCAGACAGACGAAGCCGCCCATCTGCACCGCCGCGACGCCGTCGCGCGCCGCCAGACACACGCCGATGAACGCGTCTCCCTCCGCGCTCAAGCCCACGGTGTCCGGATCCGTCATGGAGACCGGCTGTCCCTTCACGCAGGTGCCGTCGTCGTTGAACGTCAGCACGCGCTCCTCAAATCCGTCGAATCCGACGTTGAATCCTGCCATTTTACATTCCTCCCTCAGATCTTGAATGATTCGTTTGCTTTTGACGGCGCTTTTGCCGCCGTCTGCGGCGCGAAC
Source organism: uncultured Eubacteriales bacterium (assembly GCA_900321595.1). Lineage (GTDB taxonomy): Bacteria > Bacillota > Clostridia > Oscillospirales > Acutalibacteraceae > UBA1081. The sequence continues at coordinate 4,672 of ONWP01000219.1, read as the reverse complement.
AGCCCCGCCAGCTCGGCGCGTTTTTCCAGCGACTTGCGCACGTCGTCCAGGCTCTCGTCCCGCAGGTCGCCGCTGCACGCGGCGATCACCGACGCGCGAAGATCCGGCAGCAGCAGCGTCATGAGCCGCGCGATCTCTATACGCACGCCCTGCCGCTCCCGCTCGTAACGCGCCTTTTCCCGCGCCAGCGCGCCGGCGGTCTCCCGGATGACGCGGTCAGCCTGCCCGTAGGACTTGATCACGCCGGCCTCGCGCTGCGCCGGGACGGCTACGAAGCTCCACTCGTAGGCGTCCAGCGGCTCCGACAGCACGGCGCAGCAGAATTTTTCGCCGTAGAAGCGCCCCGGCTCGTGCGTGCACGCGCCGCGCTTCATGCCGCAGACGCTGCACCGGCAGGCGCCCATCCGGCAGCCGACACTGACCTCTTTCTTGATGCCGCCGTCGATCTCGCGGATGAGCTCCGCGTTTTCCGGCGTGCGCAGCATGTAGCAGTCCGCCTTCAAATAGGCGTACGCGCCGCCGCGCAGCGTCTGCCGGTCCGGCTCCTCCACCACGCGGCAGTCGTAGATCCGCGCCTTCTGGTCCCGCGTGCTGGCCGTGTGATCCATACTCCCGGTGACGCCGATGAATTTCTCCGCCAGCGCGCCGAGCGCCGCCGTGTCGAAGGCCTCCAGCTCCCGGTCGACCTCGTTGTCGCAGAGCTTCACCGAAAAGGTGTAGACCTCCTCGGGCTTCAGCGGCCGTCTGGCGAAGCGGCCGATCCGCTCCAGCGCGCGCCGGTCGAGCCCTTCGCGTTCCTCTTTTTCCATGGAATTCACATCCCTCCTTTCACCTATGGCCCGGTTTATGACCGATTTCCCGCGGCCGCCGGAAAGAAGCGCGTATTGTTCACATAATATTCACAACTCGTTTGTTAATTTTCAAACAATTCTTTACTAATTTCCCATGGCGTGGTATACTGTAAAATGAATTTGAATCGTTTCGAGGTGGTAGGCGTGAACGTCGGCAAACTGAGCTTCTGGCTCTCTCTGGCCGCGCTGACGCTTGCCGCCCTGAATCTTGTCGTCCGGCTGATCTTCAGGATCCCGACGGGATGGTCTGTGACGCTGCTGATCGTCACGGCGCTGATCTTCTGCGGGTGCCTCGTATGGCGGGAGAAAAACGGCCGTGAGACGTAAGCTCCTGATCGCGCTCGCGATCCTGCTGGTCGTCGGCGTGACCGCCGGCAGTCTGATCTATGAAAAGACGCGTCTGCGCGAGGCGTCCGTGACGAGCGTGGCCATGGGCTCCCCTGTCACGATCCGCCTCTTCGGCAAGGGCAAAACCGCCGACGACGCGCTTTCCGGCGCGATGACGGCGGTCGAAACGCTCGACGGCGTCCTTTCCCGGACGATCGCGGGCTCCGAGGTCAGCGTCGTCAACGCGAACCGCAGGGGAACGCTCGGCGCGGACGCGGTGAAGGCGCTTGATCTCGGGCGCGAGCTGTACGAAAAAACGAACGGGAAATTCGACCTGACGATGGGCGGCGTCACCGGGCTCTGGGACTTCGACGCGACCGACTTCACGCTGCCGGACGAACGGACGCTGCGCATGGCGGCGGACGCGGTCGGCATGGACAGACTGGAGATCCGCGGCGATCAAATCATCCTCGCCCCGGGGCAGAGCCTGGATTTCGGCGCGCTGGGCAAGGGCTTCGCCTGCGACAAGATCTGCGAATATCTCGCATCGACCGACGTGCGCGGCGCGATCCTCGACGTGGGCGGCACCGTCGGCGTCTGGGGCGTCGGCAGCGGCAAAGCGGTCTGCAAGGTCGGCGTACGCGCCCCCGCCGCAGACACGAACGGTCTGCTGGGCGAGATCGAATGCGCCGGCGGCGACTTCATCTCCACCAGCGGCACCTATGAAAAATACGCGATCCTCGACGGCATGCGGTATCATCACATCCTCGATCCCGCCACCGGCCGTCCGGTGCAGACAGACCTGGTGAGCGCGACCGTCGTCGCGAAAAGCGGCCTGCTCGCGGACGGGCTCTCCACCTCCTGCATCCTGCTGGGCGCGAAGGACGCGCCGGCGCTGCTCGAAGCGTACGGCGCGGGCGGCGTCCTCGTCGGCACGGACGGCTCCGTAAAGGTCGTCGGGCTCGAGGAAAGCCGCGTCCGCCTGTATCATAACGAAGATGGAACGTAAAAAATGGTTCCTGCCCGCGGATCTCATCCTGCTGGGCGCGATCGTGATCGCCGCCGTGCTGTGCTTCGTCCTGACGCGCCGCGCGGACAGCGCATCCGCCGCCCAGATCCGGGTAAACGGCGAGATCGTTGAGACGATCCGGCTGCGGGATCTGACGGAGACCGAGACGCGCACGGTCGGCGGCTGCGTCATCGCGGTCGGCCCCGAGGGCGCGCGATTTCTGGAGGCGGACTGCCCGGACAGGATCTGCGTGCAGAGCGGTCTGCTCGACCGCCCCGGCCGGACGGCGGCCTGCGTCCCGAACGGCGTGACGGTCGCGATCCTGGGCGAAAGCGACCTGGACGCAATCTCTTACTGAATGAAAACGAACAACCGGAAACAACGATTATCCCCCGCCTACCGCGCGGCGCTTGACGGCGTTCTGGCCGCGCTGTGCGTGGCGCTTTCCGCGCTGGAAAGCGCGCTGCCGGACGTGGCGTTCCTGCCCCCCGGCGCGAAGCTGGGCTTCGCGAACCTGCCGCTGATGGCGGCCGTGCTGACGGTCGGACGCGCGGACGGGCTCTTCCTGCTGCTGGTCAAGTGCGGCTTCGCGCTTCTGACGCGCGGCGTACCGGCCTTTTTCATGAGCGCCGCCGGAAGCCTGCTGAGCTACCTGTCGCTGCTCCTGCTGCCGCTGCTCTTTGAGAAGACCGGTCGGGATTACACCTGCGTCTTTTTAAGCGTCGTCAGCGCCGTACTGCACAACCTCGGCCAGCTCGCGGCGGCCTGCGTCTACACGGGAACGAACCTGTTCCCGGCGTATCTGCCGATCCTGCTGGTGTTCGGCGCCGTCGCCGGCGTCATCACGGGGCTGGTCCTGCGGGCCGTGCTGCCCGTCGTCACAAAACGCATACAACAGATGCGATCACATATTCAATCGAAGAAAGGGAACGATGCCAAATGAATCGAAAACTGCCAGGCGGGATCCTCGCCGCAGTCAAGCGGCCGCGCGGCGGCGCCCGGACGGAGCACCTGAAGCTCACCCGGGAGATGCCCTGCGAGCGCGTTCATGAGCCGGATACGGTGGTGCTGCCCATGAGCCAGCACATCGGCGCCCCCTGCAAGCCCACCGTCAAGGTCGGCGACCACGTGGACGTCGGTCAGGTCATCGGCGACGCGGACGCCTTTGTCAGCGCGCCGATCCACGCGTCTGTCAGCGGCAAGGTCAAATCCATCGGCGAGGTGCTGACGGCAAACGGCTCCCGGCTGCCGGCGGTCACCATCGAAAACGACGGCGCGAACACGCTGTTTGCCGGGATCGAGCCGCCGAAGGTCACGAACCGCGAGGAACTGCTCAAGGCCGTGCGCGCCTCCGGTCTGGTCGGTCTGGGCGGCGCCGGCTTCCCCAGCCACGTCAAGCTGGGCTTCGACCCGGCCAAGAACGTGGATACGCTGATCATCAACGCCGCGGAATGCGAGCCGTACATCACCGTAGACTACCGCGAATGCATGGACAACACGGACGACATCATCACGGGGATCCACCTGCTGATGCGTCTGCTGGGCTTCAAGCGGACGGTCATCGCGATCGAATCCGATAAGCCGGCGGCGATCCGCCTGCTGAACGAGCGCACGCGCAACGACCATAATATCAGTATCATGGCGCTGCTGGCGCGCTACCCCCAGGGCGCGGAGAAGCTGATGGTGCTGTCCGCCACCGGCCGCGTCGTGCCGGAGGGCAAGCTGCCCGCGGACGTGGGGTGCGTCGTCATGAACGTCACCAGCTGCGCCTTCGTCGCGCGGTATCTGGCGACGGGCAAGCCGCTGGTCAGCCGCTCCCTGACGGTCAGCGGCGACGCCATCAAGACGCCGAAGAACCTGCGCGCGCCGATCGGCATCAGCGTGGACGATCTGATCAACACCTGCGGCGGCTTCCGCGTGGAACCGGCGAAGATCATCGCCGGCGGCCCCATGATGGGCACCGCGCTGTATGATACGAGCGTCCCCATCCTCAAGAGCAACAACGCGATTCTGGCGCTGTCCGCGGAAAAGGCCGGCCTCAAGCCGGAGCGCGCGTGTATCCACTGCGGCCGCTGCGCCGACGTGTGCCCGATGCACCTGATCCCGACGGATCTTGAAAAAATGGCGCTGCGCGGCGACGCGAAGGCGCTGACGGACGCCGGCATCGGCGTCTGCATGGAGTGCGGCAGCTGCGCCTGGTCGTGTCCGGCGGGCAAGCCGCTGGTGCAGTATATGCGGCTTGGCAAGCAGGTCGTCAGAGAGGCAGGTGCGAAAAAGTGATGGAAGGCAGAAAACTTCTCAAGGTGAGCGCGTCGCCGCACATGAAGACCCGGGACACCGTCACGGGCATCATGCGCGACGTGATCATCGCGCTCATGCCGGCGCTGATCGCATCGGTGATCTGGTTCGGCTTCCAGACGCTGCTCGTAACGGGCGTCTGCGTCGGGTGCTGCGTGGCCTTTGAATACCTCATCACCCGGCTTTT
>ONWP01000378.1 GCA_900321595.1 uncultured Eubacteriales bacterium | reverse complement strand
TGGATCGTCGCGATCACGGCGAAAAACCGGACGTAAGTGCCGCCGAACACCTTTTTGATCAGGATCCGGAAAAAGGCGAAGCCGGGGTCCTTTTCATCCCGGGTGAAAAGATCCCGCAAAGGCGGGAAATCGGTCGGCGATGATGTGTATCTATTGGCGTAGACACTCGCGTCGCCGAACCACAGCGGCCGGTTCGCTGCAATCCAGATCAGCGGAATGATGACAATGATACAAAAGGCGAGGTTGAACCGATCCTGTTCATAATCGTCGTCGAACCCGAGCGTCACACGCTTTTTGACGGGAAGGAGCATGGAGACGAACGCCATGAAGGCGAGCCACACCAGCACCAGGATATACTCGTTCACAGCGTTCGTTCCTCAGATCGTCTCACGTCTTCGATTCTCCGTCCTCTGCGCGTTACGCGCATATTGTCTCACAATGCAATTATATCACGTTTTTTGACAAAATCAACACATATTGACAAAAGACAGACACAAAAGCGACGGATGACGCGCCTTGCGATTCCCGGCGCCGAAATTAGCGCGGTTTTCGCCGCGGGTCGATTGACAAGCGCGGGGCGGTCTGCTATAATGCAAACTGCTGAAATACGGGGTTTCCAAAGAGGTGTTCCGGTTGAAGATTCTGATTGCCGGTGCGGGAAAGGTCGGCCGGGCTGTGACCCGCAAGTTATCCGCCGAGGGGCATGATCTGACGCTGATCGATACGGATCCGGCCGAGCTGAAGGCTGCCGCGGACCGGTTTGACGTCATGAGCTGCGAGGGCAACTGCGCGACGATGGCGACGCTGCGCGAGGCAGGCGTCATGGACGCAGACGTTTTGATCGCGGCCACCACGCGGGACGAGGTCAACCTGCTGTGCTGTATGACGGCGGTCGGCATGAATCCCGACGTGCATACGATCGCGCGCATCCGCGACCCGGCGTATCTGCCGCAGGTCTACGCCATGCAGCAGAAGTTTTCGCTGTCCATGACGGTGAATCCCGAGAAGGCGGCCGCCGAGGAGATCGAGCGGCTGATCCGGTTTCCCGGCTTTCTGCGGCGCGAGGCGTTCGCCCGGGGCAAGATCCAGCTGACGGAGCTGCGCGTCGGCGCCGACAGTCCTCTGAAGGATCTGGCGCTGCGGGATCTGGGCTCCGTCATCAACGGGCAGATGCTCGTCTGCTGCGTCCTGCGTGACGGCAAGGGCATCATTCCGTCCGGCGATTTCGTGCTGCGGCAGGACGACCGCATATTCGTCACCGGCTCCGTGGATGATCTGGCCAGCGTGCTCAAGAGCCTGGGCATCATCACCCGCAAGGTGCGCAAGGTGTTTATCTGCGGCGGCGGCACCGTGAGCTATTATCTGGCGCTGCAGCTTTCAAAAAAGCGCGGCATGAACGTCAAGATCATTGAAAAGGATCCCGACCGCTGCCGGGAGCTGGAGCAGCAGCTGCCGGACGTTTGCGTCGTCAACGCCAACGCCGGGGACATGAACACGCTCGACAGCGAGTGGGCCAGCGATTCCGACGCGTTTATCAGCCTGACGGGGCTGGACGAGCTGAATATCCTGCTGTCCATGTACGCGGACAGCCTGCGCATCCCGCAGATCGTTACGAAGGTGGGCCGCGGACCGGACAATTTCCGTATTCTGGACGATCTGCCCATCGGCGCCGTCATCTGCCCGAAGGAGCTGTGCTGCAACAGCATCGTGCGCTATATCCGCGCCATCGGCAATCAGGAGGGCGCCGCCAGAAGCATCCACTTCATCGCGGACGGCCAGTGCTGCGCCATCGAATTTGAGGCGGACGCCATGACGCATCATCTGGATGAGCCGCTGAAGGATCAGCACCTGCGCGATAACGCGCTGCTCGCGTGCATCATCCGCCGCGGCAAGACGATCTACCCCAACGGCGAGACCGTGATCAAGCGCGGCGACACGGTGATCGTGGTGTCGGACGCGTCGCCGGATATCCGCTCGCTCAACGATATCTTTGAGGATCGGGCATATGAATTATAAGATGATCGGGCGCATCAACGCCCTGATTCTGTACATCGCCGCGATCTTTATGCTGCCGGCGCTGCTGATCTCGCTTTTCTGCCGGGAATCGCGCACGGCCGGCGCGTTCGGCGTGTCCATGCTGGTGACGGCCGCGGCGGCGTCGCTCCTGATGCTGCTCTGCGGCAAGGCGCAGAAGCGGTTTTACGCGCGGGAAGGCCTCGTCTGCGTGGGACTGTGCTGGATCGTCATCAGCCTGTTCGGCGCGCTGCCGCTCTATCTGTCGGGGGAGTTTCCGGCGTATATCGACGCGTTGTTTGAGATCACCTCCGGCTTCACCACCACCGGCGCGAGCGTCTGTCTGAACGTGGAGGAGCTGTCCCGCGGCGTGCTCTACTGGCGCAGCTTTTCCCACTGGCTGGGCGGCATGGGCGTGCTGGTCTTCGTGCTGGCGATCATTCCGATCAACGGCAAGACCGACGGCTTCAGCGTGCATCTGCTGCGGGCGGAGAGCCCCGGTCCGGATACGAGCAAGCTCGTGCCCCGGATGCGCCAGACCGCCGCGATCTCCTATCTCATCTACATCGTGCTCACGGTGCTGGACGTCGTCGTCCTGTGCATCGGCGGGATGCCGTTCTTCGACGCGCTCTGCACGGCGTTCGGCACGGCGGGCACCGGCGGCTTCGGCACCCGGGCCGATTCCATCGCGTCGTTCAATCCGTTCATTCAGAATACCTGCACCGTATTCATGCTGCTGTTCGGCGTGAATTTCACCTGTTATTTTCTCGCGCTGCGCCGTCAGTTCAAGGCGGTCCTGTTCGATGAGGAGCTGCGCTTCTACCTGGGTGAATTCGCCCTGGCGACGATCCTGTTTTCAGTTCTGATCTACCGGACGTACCCGACGCTCGGCGAGGCGATCCGCCACAGCGCGTTCACCACGTCCAGCATCATGACGACGACCGGCTTTGTGACGGCGGATTTCGACAAGTGGCCGACGCTGGCGAAGGCGGCGCTGCTGCTGCTGATGCTGGGCGGCGCCTGCGCGGGCTCCACGGGCGGCGGCATCAAGGCCAGGCGCTCGCTGATCCTGATCAAGAGTCTGCGCCGCAACGTGCATCAGTACCTGCATCCGAACCGGGTGCAGTCGATCCGCGTCAACGGCAAACCGCTCGATGAGACAGTGGTGCGCAATACGAATATTTTCTTCACGGCGTATATCCTGATCATCGCCGCGAGCTTTCTGGTGATCTCGGCGGACCGGTTTTCGCTGACGACGTCGTTCGCGTCGGTCATGGCGTGCATCAACAACATCGGCCCCGGCCTGGAGGTCTGCGGCCCGATCGGTAATTACGCCGCGTTCAGCGTTGTGTCAAAGGTCGTGCTGATCCTGGATATGCTCATCGGCAGACTGGAGATCTTTCCGATCCTCGTGCTGTTCTCCCGTTCGACGTGGAAGCGGCTGTGAGGCTTTGAATCACCGGAAACCACAGACGGACCGCGAATCGGCCCGCAACACAGAATACGACGCGCATCCCCGCACAGCCGGGGGTGCCGTTCTTTTCTGCGCACGCAGCGCGGCAGGCGGCCGCATTTCTTCTGAAACACGAAAAAGCTTGCATTCATTC
>ONWP01000292.1 GCA_900321595.1 uncultured Eubacteriales bacterium | reverse complement strand
CCGTATCGCCTATTATGAAACAAAAAACGGAAGCGGGACGTCATGAGACCCTGGGAACGGATCGAACTGGTCGACTACACAAGAGAAGAGGAACGCGCGCACACCGCGACCCATGCGGCGGGGCTGATTTTAAGCGCGTGCATCGCCGCCTCCTGCCTCCTTCCGTCGATCCGGGCCGGGGACGCGCTGCGCGTCATCTGCGCCGCGCTCTACCTGTTCGGGACGACGGCCATGTTCCTGACGTCGGCGCTTTATCACGGCGCGAAGCCCTCTCCCCGCAAAAAGCTGCTGCGGCTTCTGGACCACTGCATGATCTTCTTCGCCGTGGCGGGCACCGCGACCGGCTGCGTCCCGCCCGTCCGGGAGCTGGCCGGGTTCGGTCCCGCGCTCGCGATGGCGGTCTGCGCCTGGGTCGGCGCGGTCGGCGGCCTGATCCTCACCTTTTTCTCGTTCGAACGGACGAAGGCCGTGCAGATGGGGCTGTACATCGGCACCGGCGCGGTCTGCGCGATCGCGGGGGCGAAGACCTTCACCCTGCTGCCGAAGGGCGCGTTTCTGTGCTTTCTCTTCGGCAGTCTGTCGCTGCTGACCGGCGCGGCGCTCTACGGCGTCGGGAAGCGCAGACGCTGGTTCCACACCGTGTTCCACGTGTTCATCGATATCGGTCTGACGATCTATTTTCTCGGCATCCGGGCGTACTGCTTCTGACCCGGCCGCGGTAAATACGCGCGCTGACGCGAAGCTGCCGGGCGTCACGCGCCGAAGAGCGGGAAAACGTGATATTTTTCTTGCATTTTGCCCACGGTATGTATATAATGTATAAGGTGTATTTTTATCGGAGGACAATCGAATGGAATATGATATGAGATCGGGCTTCTGCGGCCCGGAAGAGAACACGGAAAGCGTCTCCTGGACGCTGGATGAGAGCGGCAAACTCACGATCACCGGCGAAGGCCCCATCGGCGTCGTCGCGGATCTGGAGGGCTGGAAGGCGTTCGATCAGGAGATCCTGACCGTGGAGATTTGCGACGGCGTGACCGCCATCGGCGACGGCGCGTTCCGCAGATGCAAGGAGCTCAAGGAGGTCTACCTGCCGGAGGGACTCGTATCCATCGGGGATGAGAGCTTTTATTACTGCCTCAAGCTCGATAAAATCGTGCTGCCCTCGACGCTGAACCATATCGGCCAGTGGGCGTTCCGTGCCTGCAGACGGCTTCTCAACGACGTGCATCTCCCCGAGACGCTGACGGATATCGCCAACGACGCGTTTGAAAAAGCGCCCTGCAGCAGCAAATTCGCAGGTCTGACCTACGTCGGCGGGCACCTGATCGCCGCGGATATGTCCGTCAAGGACAATATCGACATCCGCGAGGGCACCGTCGTCATCACCGACGGCACGTTCAACGACTGCCCCGACGTGACGAGCATCACGATCCCCGCCTCCGTCGAGCGCATCGGCACGGACGCGCTGCTGTGCGGCCGGAAGCTCTTCAACCTGCGCGCGGCGACCGACAACGAGCGGTTCCGCTCCGTCAAGGGCGTGCTCTTTAACAAGGATATGACGGCGCTGATCGCCTACCCGGCGGCCGCGGGCGCCGATGCGTACTGTGTGCCGGACGGCGTGGAGACCGTCTGCGAACACGCGTTTTTCTACGCGAAGAACCTGAAGACGATCTGCCTGAGCGAGGGCGTGAAGACGCTGGGCGCCGGCGCGGTCAGCAACTGCGAGAAGCTCGTCGAGCTGCGCCTGCCGAAGTCCCTCGAAACCATCGAGGCGGAGGCCGTCGCCGACTGCGACGCGTTGGAAACCGTCCGCTACGCCGGCAGCGAGGCCGACTGGAACGCCGTCTCCGTCGCCGACGGCAACGATCTGCTCGAGGTCATCGAGCTGGTGTGCGAGGGCTGATCGATCCGAACAGCAAAAAAACACGTCCGACCGGGCGTGTTTTTTATGTTGGAACCTTTTTAATTCTGCCGCGGCGTCCACCGACGGCAGCCGTCTTTTGCGTTGCGGG
>ONWP01000275.1 GCA_900321595.1 uncultured Eubacteriales bacterium | reverse complement strand
GAGAAGTCGGAGCCGCGGCGCGATGCAGCCTTTTGCGGCAAAGCCGCAAAAGCGAAAAGCAGAGCAGGCGACGACGAGAATCCCACTGCTTCCGCAAAACCAAAAGCCGAAAGGCTGCCCTTTTGCGTGGCGGAGACGGCGGTCAGTGAGAAGCCAATACAACGGGGCCCCCGTGAAAGATTTGCGCAGCAAAGCTTTCGTGGGGAGAAGTCGGAGCCGCGGCGCGGTTCGCGCCCACGCCGTCCTTCCAGTGATAGGCGGAAACGTAACAGCCGCCCGGCCAGCGGATGATCGGCGTCCGGATTCGCCGCAGCGCGTCAAGCACGTCGGCGCGAAAGCCGTCCTCATCCGCGAATTCTGACGCGGGGTCGAATACGCCGGCGTAGATCTGCCGGTGAAAGTGCTCAAGGAAATGCCCGAAGAGCATTTTATCGGCAAGGCCGATGGCGTGTTTTTTGCTGCATATAACATTCATTTTCCGCAACAGATCCTCTCGTATCGTTTGTTTGCAGTATAGCACGGGCGCGGACGGTGTGTCAATTGTGCGCGCATGCGGATCGCCCGGGGAAACGCATCTGTGAACGATCGTCCGGAAACCGGATCCGGAAGCTATTGAAAAACGCCAGCGTTTGCGATAAAATGGAACCTGAGAAAACCGGCATCCGTATATGATACCCGCGGCGGAAGTCGATTCCCCGGGAGAGGGACGCGATCCGCAGGCGTGAAGGAGCGATGAAAATGAAAAACAATCGATGCGTACGCGCGCTTGCCGCATGCATGGCCGTCCTGCTGTGCTGGCTTGCCGCCGGCTGCGCACAGAAAAACGCCGGGCAGCGCCCGTCGCGGGAGATCATTGAGGAGCTTGTCGTCGATTACGGCAGCTACGGCGCGGACGCGGACGACCGCGTGAAGGAGCTGACAGCGGAGCTGAAGGCCGCCGACGCGGATCTCGGCGCGCGGTGGGAGCGGATCATGGCGCTGTGGGCGGGCTTATCCGCGCAGCAGGCGCCGCAGTATGGCGTTCTGCCGGACGGTCTGCCGGATACGGATGAGCTGTGCATCGACGTGCTGGGGTTCCAGCTCGCCCCGGACGGGACGATGAAGGACGAGCTGATCGGTCGGCTGAACGTCGCCCTTGACAGCGCGAAGAAGTATCCGAACGCGTACGTCGTCTGCACGGGCGGCGGCACGGCGGCGGAAAACGCGAACGCGACCGAGGCCGGAGAAATGGCGAAATGGCTCGTCGCGCACGGTCTCCGGGAGGATCGCGTGATCGCGGAGGATCGTTCGCTCACGACGGCGCAGAACGCGATCTATACCTGTGATATCCTGGCGGAGCGCTGCCCGCAGGTCAAGCAGCTGGCGATCGTATCGAGCGATTACCACATCCCCACCGGCGTTCTGCTCTTTACCGCGGAATCGATCCTGCGCGCGGAGAAAACCGGCGCCGAACGATGGCAGGTGACCTCCGGCGCCGCGTGGAAGGCGCCCGAGTGCTCGCTTTCCGCCATGTTCCAGGCCGGCGCGCTGATCGAGCTTTCCGGCGATACGGATACCGCCTTTGAGATCTATTACGACACGTACGATATCCACGAGCTGCCCTCTCTGCACTGACGGTGTGAAAAAAGCAAAGAGCTGTTTGCAGAGAGCATTTGAGCCCGGACAGTTTTGCGCGGATTTCCGCACGGGTGTATTGAAACTGCGCGGAAAATGTGGTATAATCAGAAAAAACGAAAGGATGGTTGATCATGGAGAAGCTTCGCACGTTTTTTGACGGAATCCTTGACGTTATCACTTCCTTCTTCGTCAGGATCCTGTATCTCTTCAACGGACAGCTGTGAGCTGCGCCGGCAAACGATCTGAAGCAGCGAAGGAGCGCAGCGCATGAGCATTCGTATGATCGCGCACCGCGGATACAGCGGCGCGTTTCCCGGCAACACGGAGCTTGCCTTCCGTGAGGCGGTGAAGCACGGGTCCGCCGGCGCGGAGACGGATATCCGCCGCACGCTGGACGGCTTTTACGTCGCCTGTCACGACGATGAGGCGCGATTCGCGGACGGTACCGCGCTGCCGGTCGCCGCGTCGACGCTTGCCGCGCTGACCGCGAAACCGCTGAAAAACGACAGGACGGACGACGAAGTGTTCCTCTGTACGCTGGAGCGCTACCTTGAGGTGATGCGCGGCGGCGACATGGTCTGCTTCATCGAGCTGAAGGGCCCCTTCACGGACGAGCAGGTGCGCGAGGTCTTTACGATCGCCGCGGACGTCTACGACCTGAAGAAATGCATCCTGCAATCCTTCAGCTTCGACAATCTGCTCCGGGCGCGCGCGATGTTCCCGTCGCTGCCGCTGATGTGGACGTACGGCCTGGCGGAGGACCACTACGAACGGTGCTTCGAGCACGGCTTTTCGATCGACGCCGACCGGCTGGTCGTGACGGAACAGATGGTGCGCGATTTCCACGAACGGGGACTCGAGGTCGGCGTCTGGACCGTCAACGACGCGGCGGAGCTTGCGCGCGTCTCGGCGCTGGGCGTCGATTACATCGAATCCGACGTCTTCGGCGGGTAAAACGGAATCAGGGACAGCCCGGGACTCGATCGAGCCGCCGGGCTTTTTTTCGCCGTTTCATTCCGCCGCGGCGCGTATAATGCGGGCGATGCTGCGCGCGCCTCGGACGGTTTCGTGACCGGAACGGCCGGTTTTATGCGGATGCGAAGCGAAAAACGGCTTATTTTGCGCCGACTTGTCGCGTCTGTGCGTCAAGTCGCTCTGACGGAACGAAATACTGTTGAGCTGTCCGGTTTTCTGTGTTATAATCAGAAAAAAAGCGCGATTTGCGCGGGAGGAGGAAAGACGATGTTCGGCGGCGACGATTTCATGGATATGATGGGCTACATGATCGTGAACGGCGAATTTGACGAGGACCGGGCAGCTGCCCGGCGAACCGGATCGTTCGACGATGCGGACGACGACCTTGACGAATTCGACGACGAAGACGACGAGGACTTCTGACGCGGAAGATGAAGAACTGCGCTCCCGGACGCGGGAACGCAGTCTTTATTTCGCGGACGGATGATCCGGAAAACCTGCGCGCCGCCGCGTCGATTCAGCGCTTTTCCCTCTCAAATGCGCGCAGCACGTCCGCGCCGGGGCGGACGAACGCGGCGATTTCGTCGAGGAGGACGCGGACGGTGTGCCGGCCGGGGCCGAACGTTTCGCCTGTCCCTGCCCGGATCCACTGTCCCTGCGGCAGGTAGACCTCTTTCTCGGTCTGCCCCTGCCGCACGACAGGCGCGAAAAGGATATCCTCGCCGAACATGTACTGCTCGCCGAGCGTGTAGCACGTCTCGTCGTCCGGAAAGTCGAAAAACATCGGCCGCATCACCGGCCAGCCCTTTTCGGACGCTGTGCGCATCGCGTCGTCGATATAGGGTCTGAGCCGCTCGCGCAGGAGGATGAGATCGCGCAGGATCGGCTCGTTCCGCGCGCCGAAGCCCCAGATCTCGTTGGGATCTCCGGTGGGCTCGCGCACGTCGCGCTTCTTTTCGCCGTGGCGGCAGCGGTTGCCGTGCACGCGCATGACGGGGGAGAACACGCCGTACTGGAACCAGCGTACGATCAGCTCTCGGAATGCCTCGCTTTCGGTATCTCCGCCCCAGAAGCCGCCGATATCCGTGTTCCACCACGGGATGCCGCACATCGCCATGTTGAGCCCGGCCTTGACCTGCTCGGCGAGGCTCTCGAAGGTGGACGGGATATCGCCGCTCCAGACCAGCGCCCCGAACTTTTGCGCGCCGAGGTATCCGGCCCGGATCAGCGTGACCGGGGTGACGCCCAGCTTTTGGAACCCGTCGTAAGCCATCTGCGCGTAATAGTACGGGTAGATGAGTCCGACCTCGTCCCCGCGTCCGGCGTGCGTCAGCAGATTATGGAAGTGCTCCGGGTGGATCTCCGGCTCCGCCTCGTCGAACCACAGACCGTCTACGCCGTTGTCGAGGTAGTTTTCCCTGAGTTTGCGGAATACGAATTCCCGCGTCTGAGGGTTCGTCACGTCGATCTCCGCCTGCGGGCCGTAGAAGTCGAACACCCGGTCAGAGCCTGCCGTCGTCCGCAGGAGCAGATTCCGGTCGCGCATGTACCGGTAGTTTTCCGAATGCTCGTTGATCGTCGGCCACACGGAGACGATGAGCTTCGTCCCCATTTCGTGCAGCTCGTCCGTCATCGCCTTCGGATCCGGCCAGTATCGGGGATCGAATTTATAGTCGCCCTGCTCGGTCCAGTGGAAGTAGTCGCAGATGATCGCCGCGAGCGGGACGCCCATGTCGCGGTAGCGCCGCGCGACAGCGAGCAGGTCTTCCTGCGTCTCGTAGCGCAGACGGCTCTGCCAGAAGCCGGTCGCCCAGTGCGGCATGACCGGCGCGTGCCCCGTGAGGTCGGCCAGCGTCCCGCAGACTTCTTTCGGCGTGCCCGCAATCACCACATAGTCGATCTTGCGCGTCGCGTTGACGCTCCAGCGGGTCCGGTTCGCGGACAGCTCCACGCTGCCGATCGCGGGGTTGTTCCACAGAAAGCCGTAGCCCAGGGAGGAGTAGACGAAGGGCACGGTGGTTTTCGTGTTCACGTGCCGCAGGTCGAAGGAACAGCCTTTCAGGTCGAATCTGCCGACAGGTTCGTGCCCGAGACCGTAAAAATGCTCACCGTCTCGGCCACGGAACGTCACGCGGGCAGCCCACGCGCCGTCCCTGCGCTCGTAACCCCGGTATCCGCCGTGAAAGGCAAGCTCCGGCGCCTCCTCGAGAAACGATTCGCCGTCCTTGTAAAAAGTAACCTTCCCGCAGTCCTCAAGACCGATCGTGAGACTGCCGACGGTCATGTACACGCACCGGTCGCGCTCCTCGATCCGGCACGGCGTCGACTGCGGCAGCAGCGTGAAGTCTTCGTCGAACGCGCGGCAGTCCGGGAACGCCTCAAAGCGGATGGCGTTCTGATGAACCGGGGTGACGCGCACGAGCTCGCCCTCGCGTGTGAACTCGACGCGATTGTCTCTGATCGTGATTCGATCCATATCGTTTCCCTCCGATTTTCCGCCCTGTCGGGCGGTGCGGTTGTTGATTGCCTGATAATTCGATTATATCATAGAAGCGTATAAAATGCAACGCCGCCGCGCTGATCCCGACCTGACGCAAAAAGCCGCCCGTCCGGGCAGCTTTCTGTATGGGATCGAACGTTATTTTCCGGCCAGGACGGGTTTCAGGTAACGGCCGGTGAGGCTTGCGGGGTTATTTGCGACGTCCTCGGGGGTGCCGGCGGCGACGATCCTGCCGCCGTTCTGACCGCCTTCCGGGCCCATATCCAGCACGAAATCGCAGTTGGCGATCACGTCCAGATCGTGTTCGATGACGATCACGGTCGCGCCGGCATTCACGAGGCGGTCAAAGACGCCCAGCAGCGTCTGCACATCCGCCGGGTGCAGACCGATCGTCGGCTCGTCGAAGACGAAAACCGCGTCCGACTGGCTCTTGCCCATCTCCGCCGCCAGCTTGAGCCGCTGCGCCTCGCCGCCGGACAGGGCGGGCGTGTCCTCGCCCAGCGTCAGGTAACCGAGTCCGAGGCTGTCGAGCACGCGCAGGTTGTCCGCGAGCTTTCTGCGTCCTTCAAAGAGCGGGATCGCCTCGCGCACGGTCATGCGCATCAGCTCCGGCAGGGAATAGGATCTGCCGCCGTTTTTCGGCGTCCAGCATATGTCGTCCGCTTCCCGGCCGTAGCGGCCGCCGCGGCATTCCGGGCAGTCGATGGTGACGTCCGGCAGGAACTGCACGTCCAGCGAGATCTGTCCCGTGCCGTCGCAGGCGCCGCAGCGCAGCGAACCGGTGTTATAGGAAAACGCGCCGACGCCCAGCTTTCGCTTCTTTGCCTCCGGCGTCGCGGCGAACAGCCGGCGCAGGTCGTCCAGCACGCCGCTGTAGGTCGCGACGGTGGACCGGATATTCGTCCCGATCGGCGTCGCGTCGATGAGATCCGCCCGGCGGATCCCGGTCGCTTCGATCGACCTGACGTGCGCCGGGAGCCGCGTTTCGTTCACGGCGGCGCGTATGGCCGGGATGAGGCTTTCCAGCACCATGGTGGTCTTGCCGGAGCCGGAGACGCCGGTCACCGCGGTCAGCCGTCCCTTCGGGATCGTCACCGACAGGGGCTTGACCGTGTGGATGGGATCCGTCTCCATGCGGATCATGCCGTCGTCAAACAGCCGTTCCCGCGGAAAGCGTCCGCGCGTCAGCACCGGAGACGCGCCGGTGAGATAGCCGGCGATCCGTGAGCCGGGCGTTTTGATCACGTCGTCCACCGTTCCCTGCGCGACCACGGTGCCGCCGTCTTTCCCCGCGAGCGGGCCCATTTCGATCATGTGGTCGGCGCGGGCGAGCACCCGCACGTCGTGATCGACCAGCACGACGGTGTTGCCGTCGGCGATCAGACTGTCCACGACGCCCATCAGGCCGTCCACGTTGGACGGATGCAGGCCGATGCTCGGTTCGTCGAGCACGTACAGCACGCCGGTGGTCTCATTGCGGACGGCGCGCGCCAGCTGCACCCGCTGTCGTTCTCCGGTGGACAGGGTGGCGCTCGCGCGGTCAAGCGCGAGGTACCCGAGCCCCAGATCCTTCAGCCGCTTCGCGTTGTCCGTGAGGGAGCGGATGATGCTGTCCGCCATGGGGCGCAGCTCGGCCGGCAGCGTCTCCGGCACGGTCTTTACCCACGCCAGCAGTTCGTCAAGCGTCAGCGCGGCCGCCTCCGCGAGGTTTTTGCCCGCAAGAACAGAGGACCGCGCCTTTTCGCTCAGACGCGTGCCCGCGCAGTCGGGACAGGTGGTCTCCCGCAGAAATCGCGCGACGCGCTTCATGCCCTTTTCATCCTTGACCTTCGCGAGGGCGTTTTCCACGGTGTAGATCGCGTTGAAATAGGTGAAATCCATTTCGCCGGCGGCGCCGCTGGTCTGATTCTGATAGATCATGTGATGCTTTTCCGCGGGACCGTGAAAGACGATCTCCCGCTCGCGCGCGGTCAGTTCCCGGAAGGGCACGTCCGTGCGCACGCCCATCTCCCGCGCCAGATCCTTCATCAGCGACCACATCAGCGTCTGCCAGGGGAGCACAGCGCCCTCGTCGATGGAGAGCGATTCATCCGGGACGAGGGTGGATTCATCCACCGTGCGCCGGACGCCGGTGCCGGCGCAGCCGGGACACGCGCCGTCGGAGTTGAACGCCAGCTCCTCCGCGCCGGGCCCGTAGAAGCCCGCGCCGCAGACCGGGCAGGTCGTCATCTTCATCAGCGCCACGTCCATATTCGGCGGGCACAGATGACCGTTCGGGCAGCGGTGCGCGCCGAGCCGCGAGAACAGGAGCCGCAGGGAATTGTTCAGCTCCGAGGCGGTGCCGAAGGTGCTGCGCACACCGGGCACGCCGGGCCTCTGGTGCAGCGCCAGCGCCGCCGGTACGTGCTGCACCGCGTCCACGTCGGCGCGGCCGGCCTGTGTGATGCGCCGTCGGGTATAGGTGGATAGCGCCTCCAGATAGCGGCGCGAGCCCTCCGCGTAAAGCGTCCCCAGCGCGAGGCTCGATTTGCCCGAGCCGGATACGCCGGCGACGGCGGTCAGCGTCCCGAGCGGCACGTCCACGTCGATATTCTTCAGGTTGTGCACCCGCGCGCCGCGCACCTTGATGCATGTCGGCGCCTTTTTTGTCTGATCCATATAATTGATTCCTCTGATTGAAAACAACGGCTCCTCCCGGAGCCGCATATGCTTCTTCTGACGGTCAGGCTTCGGCGCGCATCTTCGCGAGATCCCGATAGTTGATCAGCTTGATGCCCAGCGCGTCGATGTGCTGACGGGTCGCCGGATCGCTGAACAGCCTGTACTCCCAGACGCGGCGGTGCCAGTTGCCGGTGATGGACTTGAGCTCCTCGGATTCCATCGCCGGGTGGATGTACGTCTCTGTGATGCCGTTGTCGAAGGTGCGGTACATTTCATAGATGTACTCGCGGAAGTTCTCGTAGCTCTCGTTCTGCGGACCGGCCCAGTCGCCGGGCATCAGGTAGTCGAGCAGCCCCACGCCGTTGGCCTTGCCGATCTCGGCGAACTGGTCGAGCAGCTCCGTGACCAGCTCCGGGGGAACCTTGATGTCGAGCATCTCGTTGTCGATCTGCTCGGGCTTGAATTTCGTGGGCAGACGGAAGGGCAGGCCGTGCTTTCCGGCGATCTCCAGCGTCGCCAGCAGCAGCTCGAACCGGCCGGTGTCCACGCCGTAAAGAGACCCCATGTGATTGTCCAGATGCGACGGGTTCAGCCCCAGGCCCTTCAGGAACGCGATCTGCGCCTCGATCTCCGCCTTGGTCTCCTCCAGGTCGGCGTTTTCCGCGAACTGGTCGGATTCGTGCCACATATAGCCCTCCTCGTCGCGCAGGGAAGCGCCGGCGCTCAGAGGCGTCCAGCGGTAGTGACCCCACTCGCTGGTGGTGGTCAGATGCACGCCGATGGCCTTTTCGGGGTGATTCTTCGCGTATTCGACAGCCTCCTTTGCCCAGGGGCAGCAGCCCATGATCGTGGAGGAGGTGATGCAGTCGCGGTCAAGCAGATCCATGATCGCCGCGTTCTGCGCGTGGCACATGCCGAAGTCGTCGGCGTTGATGATGAGATACTTATCCATTTGAAAACTCCTTATATCTATTCGTCATTCCCGTCGTCGGGAAGAATATACGGTTCCAGCTTCGCGAGGGTGCGCGCGTCCAG
>ONWP01000257.1 GCA_900321595.1 uncultured Eubacteriales bacterium | reverse complement strand
TCGGACTTCGTCCTCGGGTGAAATGAAATCCGTCCCGCACCCCGCGAAGCGGGATTTCACCGCGAAGCGATTTCACCCACCGAAGGTGGATTTCACCCGTCCGAAAGGACGGATTTCGTTGAAAAAAGCGCTTTTGTCTGGTAGACAAAAAGCGCTTTTTTCATGGTGGAGATGGCGGTAACCGAAGCGCCGCTTCGCTTGCGCTTCGTTCGTTTGCGGCTTTGCCGCAAACCTCTGCATTTATATGTCCGTCTCGCTCTGCCTGCGGCATACCGCGAGACATGGACTATCGCGGTTTCGATTCCCTTTCACCAGAAAAAAGCACGCCATCGGCGCGCTTTTTTCTGGTGGAGATGGCGGTAATCGAAACCGCGTCCGAAAACTCATCCATCCGGCTTTCTACGAGCGTAGTCCCTGATCTGTCTTAAATGGCGCTCATCCGGGGACAGGTGTACGCCACCGCAGCCGGCGTATTTGCATGACGGGTTACGTCGGCGCTTGCCCGTGCACGTTCACTGCTGATCCACGCCGAGCTCCGGGGCCGCAGTCCTCCCCGGTTCGACGGCGGCGCTACTTAAGCAGCCGCGAGAACAGTCTTATTGCTGTCGTTTGTTTTAAAGGTTGCAGTGTTTCAAGAGATCCTGCATCTCTGCCCGCTTACCAAACTTCAAAATCCCCGTCGAAATCCTTTCATCCCCTTATTGTTCCTTGAGCGTCCGTTCGATCTGCCGTTCGGCGCTCTTTCTGGCGGCTGTCTCCCGCTTGTCGTAGAGCTTTTTGCCCTTGCAGAGGCCGATCTCGACCTTCGCGCGGCCGCGGGTAAAATAGATCCGCAAGGGTATGATAGCATATCCCTGCTGTTTTGTCAAACCGAAGAGCTTGAGGATCTCCTTTTTGTGCATGAGCAGCTTCTTTTTGCGCAGCGGATCGCGGTTGAAGATGTTCCCGTGATCGTAGGGGGAAATATGCATCCCGTTGACGAAGAGCTCGCCCGCGTCGATGCTGCACCAGGCGTCCTTGAGGTTGACCTTCCCCTGCCGGACGGATTTGACCTCCGTGCCGTACAGCTCCAGCCCGGCCTCATACGTCTCGGTCACGAAGTAGTCGTGATACGCCTTTCGGTTGGTGGCGACGGTGGAATTGCCGTCCGACTGTTTTTTCATCACATCATCTCCGGCGCGCTGATCTTCATCATCGCGAGGACGTTGCGCATCACGCTGCGCGTGCAGTCGCACAGGTAGAGCCGTGCCGCGCGCAGATCGGCGTCGTCCACGCCCACGCGGCAGGCGTTGTAGAATTTGTGGAAGAGCGTCGCCAGCTCCACGGCGTACCGGGTGATCCGGCTCGGGTCGAGCGCCTCCGCGGCCTGCTCGATCTCGCCGCGCAGGGAGCCGATGTGGTTGATGAGCGCCTTTTCCTCCTCCGCGGTCAGTTTCATGGCCTGCTCGCGGGTGCAGCCGTCCCAGGCAATGCCCTTCTCCTGCATGTTGCGGAAGATCGAGCAGATCCGGGCGTGCGCGTACTGACAGTAATAGACAGGGTTCTTGCTGGATTCCTCCACGGCCAGATCCAGATCGAAATCGATCGGCGTATTGGCCTCGCGCAGGTTGAAGAAGAACCGCGCCGCGTCGATGGGCACCTCGTCCAGCAGCGTGACCAGCGTGATCGCCTTGCCGGAGCGCTTGCTCAGCTTGATGACCTCGCCGTCGCGCACCAGACGCACCATCTGCATCAGCACGACCTTCAGCTTGTCCGCGTCCACGCCCATAGCGGTCAGAGCCGCCTTGAGACGCGGCACGTAGCCGTGATGATCCGCGCCCAGGATGTCCACAGCCAGATCGAAGCCGCGGGTCGAGAGCTTGTTGAAATGATAGGCGATATCCGGCACGATATACGTAAAGAGCCCGTTCGAACGGCGCAGCACGAAATCCTTGTCGCAGCCGAACTGCTCGGCCCGGAACCAAACCGCGCCGTCCTGCTCGTAGGTGTAGCCGCGCGCGGTCAGCGTCTCCACGACCTGCGCCGGCGCGTTCTTCGCGTACAGGCTCGACTCCCGGAACCAGGTGTCGTAACGGATGCCGTATTTGAGCAGGTCGCGCTCGAGCCCCTCGATATTCTTCGGCAGCGCGAAGGCCACGAGGGCCTTTCTGCGGGTCTGTTCGTCCTCGCCGATATAATGATCGCCGTACACTTCGGCGAACGCGTTCACGTGATCGACGATATCCTGCCCGTGATAGCTGTCCTCGGGCAGCTCGACGTCCTCGCCGTACTTCTGCCGGTAACGGATATCCAGCGAAAGACCGAATTTTTCGATCTGATTGCCGGCGTCGTTGATATAGAACTCCCGTTCGGTGTAATAACCGGCGCGGGTCAGGATCTCGGCGAGGGTGTCGCCCATGGCGCCGCCGCGGGCGTTGCCGATGTGCATGGGACCCGTGGGATTCGCGCTGACGAACTCGACCAGCGCCTTTTTGCCCTTCCCCAGATCGGACGAGCCGAACGTGTCGCCCTGCTGCGTCACCTGACCGAGCACGTCCGCGTAATAGCCGGGGCCGAAGGTGAAATTGAGAAACCCGCCGACGGCCTCCGCCGTGTCAAAGCAGGAATCGGTCAGATCCAGGTGCGCGAGGATCTTCGCGGCGATGGCCGGAGGCGCCTGCCGGTACAGTCTCGCGCCCGCCATGGCGGCGTTGGCGCTGCGGTCGCCGTGCGCCCGGTCCGCGGGCACCTCGATGCGAAATTCCGGGATCCCGGCGTCGGGCAGACTGCCGTCCGCCTGCGCGGCTCTGATCGCGTCGATGATGCGGTCCTTCAGCTGCACGTCCGCGAATTTAACAATGTCGTTCATATTGCTTCCTCCGTTGCTTCGATCAATAAGTCGTGTTCAGACGGCGCGCCGCCGCCGAGCGTGTAGATGAGACGAACGCGCAGCCCGCGTTCATCGCAGGTGACCCGCGCCTCGCGCGTCCGCGCGTCCAGCGTCGTGCCGCCGACGGCGACGACCGAGACGATCCCCGACTCCAGCGTCATATGCAGGCTGAACATCCCCTGCCGGTCCACCGTCACGCGTCTGCCGTCCGTGGTGGAGACGCTGTTCGTCACCGCGCCGGCGTCCTCCAGCGTCTCGTAGACAAGCCGCAGCGCGCTTCCACGCCGATGCAGAACGCCGGCGGCGAGATGCACGGTCTCCATCGTGTCGACGCCGTCAAAGACGCGGGACGTGACCCGCACGGATACGTCTCTTTGCTCCAAACCGCAGACCTCCACGCGTTTTCTGTATAATATACACCGATTTCGCGAAAAAGTCAACCGCCCGCGCGGGAAAACCGGCCTCCCGCGGAAGCCGGTTTCTGTTGCGACAGGATCAGATCTTCATCGCGGCGTCCCACGCGGAGTGGATGACGGTGCGCAGGTTGCCGACGCCGTTCGCGTCGCCGATGACGTACACGCCGCGCCCCTTCTGCGCCAGCGGCGTCGGCGTATAGCCGACGGAGAGCACCACCGTGTCAGCCTTGAGGCGGGTGCGCTTCTTATTCTTCTCCTCAACGATGACGTAGTCGTCGCCGATCTCGAGCACGCCGGACTCCAGATACACCGGCACGCCGTTGGTCTTGAAGTAATCGCGCAGGTAGCTGGAGTTGGCCAGGCACAGATTCTTGACGGCCATCAGGTCGTTCTTCATCTCCACGATGACGGGCTTCTTGCCCTCAAGCGCCAGATCATAGGCGACCTCGCAGCCGGTCAGACCGCCGCCGATCACGACCACGTTCTCCCCCGCCTGCTCCGGGTGCAGCAGGAAGTCCACCGCGTCGACGGCGCGCTCACAGCCGGGGATCCGCAGCGTCCGCGCCCTGGAGCCGGTCGCCACGATCACGGCGTCGCCGCCCACGGCGGAGATGTCCGTCACCTCGGTATTGAAGCGCACCTCGATGCCCAGCTTTTTGATCTGGAGCTTGTACCAGTCGATGAGCCGCCGGTCGTTCTCTTTGTAGGGAGATGCCGCCGCCGCGACGAAAACGCCGCCGAGCTCGCCGGTCTTCTCATAGATCGTCACGTTGTGTCCGCGCAGCTTCGCCACGCGCGCGGCCTCCATGCCGCCGATGCCGCCGCCGATGACGATCACGTTTTTGGCCTTCTTCGCCGGGACGATCTTATACTTCTTCGAGTGCATCGTCTGCGGATTGAGCGCGCAGCGGCACATATGGATCGTGTCGTTGAAATCCTGCATATTGCCGTGTCCCTCGTACCGGGTCAGGTCGAAGCAGGCGTTGTGGCAGCAGATGCAGGGCATGATCTCCTCGGGGTGCTCCTCGATCAGCTTCGTCACCCAGGCGGGATCGGTCAGGAACTGACGGCCCACAGCCATCGCGTCCAGCTTGCCGGCGGCGACCGCCTCCGCGCCGAGCTCCGGCGTCATGCGGCCCGCGCAGACCACGGGAATGTCCACAAACTGCTTGATGTGCTCCGCCTCGGCCAGATTGCAGCCGGTCGGCATATACGCCGGCGGATGACACCAGTACCAGCTGTCGTAGGTGCCGTTGTCGCAGTTGAGCATGTCGTAGCCGGCGTCCTGCAGATACTTCGCGGCCTTCTCGCTCTCGGGCATATCGCGGCCGATCTCGATGAAGTCCTCGCCGGGCATGGCGCCCTCGCGGAAGCCCTTGGTCTTCGAAACGACCGAATAGCGCAGGCTCACGGGGTACTCCGCGCCGCAGCGGGATTTGATCGCCTGCACGATCTCCACCGGGAAGCGATAGCGGTTCTCAAAGGAGCCGCCGTACTCGTCGTCCCGGTGATTCGTGTACTCCATGGTGAACTGATCGAGCAGATACCCCTCGTGTACCGCGTGTACCTCGACGCCGTCCACGCCCGCCCACTGGCAGAGCTTCGCGGTCTCGGCAAAGGCGTGAACGATGTCGGCGATCTCCTTTTTGGTGATCGCGCGGGTCTCGATATCGGCCCAGCGGTTGGGCAGAGGACTCGGCGCGGCCGTCTGATACTCCATATCCATGAACGGGCTCATGATGGTGTTCAGGATCTTGTTGCTCGCCACCATCGCCAGCGGATCGGACAGCGCCATGGCGCGGCCGAAGCCCGCGGTGAGCTGCACGAAGAGCTTCGCGCCGGTCTTGTGGATCTCGACCATGAATTCCTTGAGATCCTCGAACATCTTCTTGTTTTTATAGATCCACCGGCGGCCCATCACGTCGCGCACCGGCGCGATGCCGGGGATGATGAGTCCCGCGTTGTTGCGCGCGATCTCCAGGATCAGCTTCGCGGCCTCCTTGTCAAAGTGACAGGGCTCCATCCAGCCGAACAGGCACGTGCCGCCCATGGGCGCCAGCACGATCCGGTTCTTGATCTGCACATTGCCGATCTGCCACGGGGTGAAAAGCGATTCGTATCGTTTATCCATAATGCGCATCCTTTCAAATGACGATGAATATTCCGAGATCTATTATAACGAAAAGCAGACCGCGATTCAAGGCTTTTTTCACAATAAAAAGCTGCCTCACGGGGAGACAGCCTTTTGTTGTTCGGAAATTATTCGTCGATCTCGATGACGACGCCGGAACCGACGGTTCTGCCGCCTTCACGGATAGCGAAGCGAAGACCCTTTTCGATCGCGATGGGGGTGATCAGCTCGACCTTCATGTCGACGTTGTCGCCGGGCATGCACATCTCGGTGCCTTCGGGCAGGGTGATGACGCCGGTAACGTCCGTGGTTCTGAAGTAGAACTGCGGTCTGTAGTTGTTGAAGAAGGGGGTATGTCTGCCGCCTTCATCAGCCTTCAGGACGTAAACCTGGCCGACGAACTTGGTGTGAGGATGGATGCTGCCGGGCTTGGAAAGGACCTGGCCGCGGCGGATCTCGCTGCGCTGCACGCCGCGAAGCAGAGCGCCGACGTTGTCACCGGCCTCAGCGAAGTCAAGGATCTTGCGGAACATCTCAAGACCCGTGCAGACGGTCTTTCTCTTTTCCTCAGACAGACCGACGATCTCGACTTCCTCGTTGACCTTGAGCATACCACGCTCGACCTTACCGGTAGCCACGGTGCCGCGGCCGGTGATGGTCATGGTGTCCTCAACGGGCATCAGGAAGGGC
>ONWP01000222.1 GCA_900321595.1 uncultured Eubacteriales bacterium | reverse complement strand
CAGGCGCACCCAATGCCCAATGCCCCATGCCGAATGCCCAACAATCAAAAAGCTCCCGCCGAAACGAGAGCTTTTATTATTGCAAGGACTTACTTCTTCGCCAGTCCGAAAACCGTCTTGAAGAAGTACAGCACCGCGTGGATGAGCCGGACAAGCGACCCGAGGAAGGTGCGCGGGTGACTCTTTCCGCAGTAGCCGCAGATCTTCCCGTCGCTGTCGTTGTGGGACGGGGTTTCGGTCGTCGGTTCCGCCGTGGTGGGCTCGGTCGCCGGTTCGGTGGGCTCGACGACGGGCTCTGTGGGGTCGATCGCGGGCTGCGTCGGCTCGACCACGGGCTCGGTGGGCTGTTCCGCGTTCGCGAGGGCGTCAAGGTGCGCCTGCAGCTCCTCGTCCGTGAAGGGCGCGAGGACGTGGAATTCCTCGTCCGCCGCGTGGGCCTTCATAAACAGGCTGATCCGTCCTGTATTCGCCGGCGCGACGGAAACGGAACCGCCGACGAAGCGGATATTGCGCAGCGAGACGATCCCGCCGGACGTCTTCGTGATCGTGATCATCTTCGCGGAGCCGTCCGCGCCGAGATCGATGTACTGTGTGCCGTAGTTGACGGTGTACGAAGTATTTTCGACCTTGATTGTCGTGCTGCCGTCGACGCAGGCCACGCTCAGCCATGCCTTCGTCACGCCCTTGTTGAGTTTGATCGTCAGACTGCCGTCCGCGAGCCAAATCTCGTTGGTCGGACTGGCCTTCGCCACCGCGTCGTACTGGTTGCCGCCGATCTCGGAGCCGTCGACCAGCAGCGTCGCGCCGCTGTTAATCTCCTTGATCGCCGATTTAAGCGTCTGCTCGGTCCAGTCGGCCTGTCCGATCTTCGAGTACGCGTCATAGATCGCCGCGTTCTTGTTTTCAGTGTCTTTGACGCTGTTCGCCGGATCATAGACACGCACGCCGTCAAAGGTGAAGGTATAGCTTGCCTTGCTGCCGTGGCTCCGGGCGAAGTAGCTGTTGTAGAACGCGCCGATCGTCACGGTATAGGTGCCGTACGGGAGCTCCTGCCGGATCAGCGGCACGCGGTACTTGGTCGCAGTTTCCTTTTTGCTGAGTTCCCACGCTTTTCCGTTCCATTCGTAGCCGGAGAACGCGTCGACAATATAATTCTTGGACTTACCCTTGGAATCCGTGATCGTGTAGGAGACCGTCGCGGCGTCGCTGTCGACCGCGGAGAGCACCTCGAAGCCCGTGCCGGTGAAGGTGAACGTCACGTGCGGGGTTTTCGAATAATCCACCGCGCCGTTATTATTCGCAATCGTGTTTTCGGATGTGACCGTCGCCGTGTGCGCGACGCCGCCGAAATACTGTCCTGTGGTGTCGTCGGTGCCGAAGACGTCGCCGGATTTGAAGAGCGTCTGCACGCTGCCGTCAGCAGAACCGACCGTTTTCCACGGTTTTGCAGTACTGTAGGTAAAGAAGCCGTTCTCGTTCGATGCGCCGTCGCTCGCGTCGTCGTAGTAGATCACGGCTGCCGGAATGACAGTCAACTCATAGACGGCGCCGTCCGTCAGCGTCAGCGTCGCCGTCTCGGCGATGGTTGTCGCATTGCCCGGCGTGTACGTGATCGTCTTGCCGCTGTCTTTGCGCGTAAAGACGCCCTTGCCCGATGCTGTGTCATATTCTACGTGGGAGACCGTCCCGACACCGATCGGGATCTGCACCGGCCGATTGTCCTTCAGGAAGACGGGGATCTCATTTTTCGACCACTTCGCCGTGACCGAACCGCTGCCGTTCGCCGCAAACGTATAGATGCCGTCCGCAAACGCGCCCTTGCCGCTGAACTCCCAGCCGAGGAACGTATAGCCGGTTCGCGTCGGCGTCAGGAGCCGGTAGTGCTCGCCCATGGAGGCCGTGACCGTCGTCCGTCCGGTGTACGAGCCGCCGGCCGGGTCGATGCGCAGTGTGCCCGTCGCGGCGCTGTAGTAGAAGTTTCCGCAATGGTAGCCTGCATCAAGATACTCGTAACGGAAAGGCGACCAAGTGAAGCTCTCTTCCGTTGATTCGTAATTGATCGGCAGCGTCACTGTCTGCCCCGCGGTATAGTTTCCGGCGTTCCCGGTCTT
>ONWP01000208.1 GCA_900321595.1 uncultured Eubacteriales bacterium | reverse complement strand
CTGCTCGCGACCAGCGCGATCGTGATGACGCTCGAATGCGGCATGCGGTTCCTTGCAGACCACCTGAACGGCGACGTGTATTTCGGCGCGGCGTACCCGGGACACAATCTGGACCGCTGCCGGACGCAGTTTAAGCTGGTCGCCGAGCAGAAAGCGCATCTGGATGAGATGCACGCGCTGACCATGGCGCTTTATAACGAATACCGATAACGAAAACGAAACAGTGGGGGAGTTCCATGACCGGACACGAGAAGGATGAAGCGGCGCTCGGCTACAGAAAGACGGCGCTCGGCGCGTTTCTGGCGGCGTCCGCCGCGCTGACCGTCACCGCAGGCCTGGATCTGATTATGAATTTAAAAAGGGATCTTTCGACCGGTCCGGCGTTCATCGGCGTCGTGCTGTCCGTCGGGCTCTTTCTGTTCGCGAATATCGCCACGATCCGGGGCTTTTCCGCCGCGGACAAGGCCTACACTCTGCTGGATGAAAACGGTTGCTATTCGCTCGGAAAGACCTGCAAGCGATTCGCGATCGTCTGTCTGATCGTCAGCGTCGTGTGTGAGATCGTCGTCATTCCGTCTTTCCTGATCATCGAACACTACGCCGCGATGGGTTCGGATCTGACCGAGCTTGAACGCGCCGCGATGAACAACCTTTGGGTCATCATGAGCCTGGCCGTGATCGTGATGCAGATCTTTTCCTGCGCGACGGTTTACATACGCTACCTCTGGCGGCTTTCGCGGCTGTCGAAAAAGGGCGACGCGCTGGGCGCGTTCGCGCTGGCCGTCACGATGGTGCTGGCCGTGCAGCTGGTGCTGGCGGTGATCGCCCAGATCTTTTCCCTGATCGGGAAACCGTCGGGCTTCCTGACGGATTTCTCTTACATCGTGCTTGTGATCAAATATGTGCTGCTGTTCGCGTACTTCCTTCTCAGGCGCAGGAAGCTGCTGCATACCGCCCCGGCGCAGGAGCGATCCGCGACGGAGGAAGACTGAAAATCCGCCGTCCGACTGCGACGCAGCCGGCGGCTTCTTCTTTTGAATCAAGTAAAAGCAAAGGAGACCGGCATCTTGAATAATCTCGCGCATGACTCCGTTCGGGAGGTCGATATCTACGATTTTGACAAGACAGTCTTTCCCGTGGACAGCGGGAGCCTTTTTACCGCGTTCGCCATCGCGACGCATCCTTATGCGGCCGTGGTGCTCCCGTATCAGGCGTGGGGCTTTTTCCTGTGTCTCATCGGAAGGATCGACATCGGGCAGATGAAAAAGTACGCGTTTTCCTATCTGCCGCTCATCAACACCGAGAAGACGGTGCGGCGGTTCTGGGATCTGCACGAGCGGTTCGTTCACGAATGGGCGCGGCCGGAGAATAGGAAACGGTATTCCGTGCTCATCAGCGCGAGTCCCGACTTCCTGATGTCGGATATCGCACAGCGTCTGAAATTCGACGCCGTGATCTGCACCCGGCATGATAAAAAAGGCGCCGTGATCGGAAAAAACTGCCACGACAAGCAGAAGGTGCGCCTGTTCCGGAAGCTGTTTCCCGACGCGGAGGTGGAGTGCGTGTATTCCGACAGCTTTGTACACGACGTGTTTATCTTTTCGCTGGGGAAAAAGTGTTTTCATATCGTCAAAGGCAGGCGGATCCCGTTTGACTTTGATAAACAGTTCCCGGGTTTTGATTTTGATAAGGCAAAGACGTCCTTTCGCAGATAAGGAGTGAGATGAGATGGTGATCCGTAAGCCTTCCGTTTTGAAAAATCTGATCAGACAGGCGGAAAAATACGTCATCCGGGACGTTCTGGACGTGCCCGAATGGGAGAGCTTTACCGGGCGGCACGAGGCGCCCGGCGAGGATCAGATCAACGACGACCGCACGGTGCTGCGCACCGGGGACCGCTGGCTGGCCGGCTACGACGACACCCGGTATTTCGAGGCGGATATCACGATCCCGGACGCTTTTGACGGAAAAAAGATATATCTGGAGCTGGACTTCGGCGGAGAAGGTCTCGTATTTATTGACGGAAGCGTCGCAGGCGCGGTCAGCAGCGATCCGGGCTGGCGGGCGAGAAAGCTGATCCTGTTCCCGGAAAAGGCGTCAGCCGGACGGAGAATGCGCGTGCGCGCGGAATGCGCCGTGGACTGCGGCCGGTTCTGCGATCACGCCATGGCGGGCGCTGAAAAGGAGGAATACCGGATCGGCGCGACCCGTCTTTACACGGTCTGCGAACAGAGCGAGTCCCTGTATCTGGATCTTTTCAGCGCGTTTGACGCGTATGAGGCCACAGACGACGTGTACGTGAAGGATCGCCTGTACGACGCGGTCTACGACGCCGCGCATTTGCTGGATTTCGATCTGGGGGCGCAGGCGTATACCGATTCCGTGCCCGCGGCGCGGGCGCTTCTTTGGGATCGCATCCGGCGGATCCCTTACGCGACGCCCGGCCGCGTCATCATGGACGGACACAGCCATCTGGACGTGGCGTGGCTCTGGACGGTGAACGAGATCACCAGAAAAACGGCGCGCACCTTCGCGAACAATCTGGCGCTTTCCGATATCTATCCTGATTTTCATTTTACACAGAGCCAGGCGGCGCTCTTTGATTTTACCAAAAAGCACTACCCGGAGATCTTCGAGCGCGTCCGCGAAAAGGTGAAGAGCGGTCAGTGGGAGATCGTCGGCAACGCGTGGGTCGAGGCGGATACGAATCTGGCTTCCGGTGAATCGCTGATCCGGCAGCTGCTGTACGGCCGCGCGTTCTTCCTGCGGGAATTCGGCGTGGAATCCGACGTGTACTGGCTGCCGGACTGCTTCGGCTTCACCTGGGCGCTGCCCCAGATCATCCGCAGATCCGGCATGAAGTATTTCCTCACGTCCAAGCTGCAGAATAACGATACCAGCGAATTTCCGCTGTCTGTCTTCCGCTGGCGCGCCCACTCCGGCGACGAGGTGCTGGCATATATGCAGAAGGTGCATTATCAGGGAGAGTACAACGCGAAATACCTGCTGGACTGCCGCGGCCGCAACGGCCAGAAGGACGTGACGGACGTCTCCTTCGGCATGTTCGGCTACGGCGACGGAGGCGGCGGCTGCACGTACCGGCAGATCGAATCCGGCAGACGGCTGGCGGAAATGCCCGGTCTGCCGCCCTCGCGCGAGGACAGCGCGGCGGCGTTTTTCCGTGAGACGGAGCCTGCCGCCGAAAAGCTGCCCGTCTGGGACGGGCCGATGTACTACGAAAACCATCGTGGCACGTATACGTCGCAGGCTTTCATCAAGCAGTACAACCGCAGGGGAGAATACCTGCTGAAAAATATCGAGCTGTTCGGCGTGATGGCCGGCGGCTACGACATGGCGCGCGCCGAGCGGGTGTGGAAGCTGCTGCTCATCAACCAGTTCCACGACATTCTGCCGGGGACAAGCATTCACGAGGTCATCGTGAATACGCGGCGCCGCTACGAGGAGATGGAAAAGATCGGCGGCGAAATGCTGGCGCAGAGCCTTGAGACGCTCGCCGGGAAGCTCACCGTCGAGAACGACAGCGTCGCTGTGTTCAGTCCGCTGTCGGAGATCTCGTCCGGCGTCGTCCGGGTGCGTCTGCCGAAGGAGGGCGAGGACTATCAGGGCGTTCTCGATGAGAACGGGAACGCGCTGCCCTGCGTTCGCGAGTCGGACGGGGAAAGCGCGTATCTGTCGTTCTACGCGCCGTTCCTGCGGCCGGCCGGCGCGACGCTCTTCACTTTGACAGAGGAGAACGACGGCGATTCCGATCGCGTGACTGCGGAGCCCGGACTGCTGGAAAACGCGTTCCTCCGGGTGGAGCTGGATGAAAACGGGCTGCTGCGCGCCGTGCTGGACAAGACGACCGGAATGCAGATCCTCGCCGGGAAAGGGAACCGCATGAGCGTATCCCATGATAAGCCGGTGCACGAGAGCGCGTGGAATCTGGAGCGGGATTACATGGATCACATGACGTATCTCGAGGACGGGGCTCAGGTCGAGGTGATCGAATCAAGCCCGGTGCGCGGCGTCGTGCGCGTCACGCGCCGGTATCACGAATCGTCGATCACGCAGGATCTCATTCTGGAGCGCAACGGCAGGACGCTGGACTTCGAGACGCTCGTGGATTGGCGCGAGCGGGAAAAGGTGCTCAAGACGGAATTCCCCGTACAGGTGCGCGCCAGGACGTTTACCTGTGAGATCGCGCACGGCGCG
>ONWP01000162.1 GCA_900321595.1 uncultured Eubacteriales bacterium | reverse complement strand
GAGAATTCTGGCAGGCGAGCGCGCTGCTGCCCTCGCGTCTGGACAGGAAGGTGGAGGAGCCGCCGCCGTCCAGGCCAAGCACGTCCACGCAGCCCAGCGCGAGCATCTCTTCCGCCAGCTGCACAAACGTATGACCGCAGGAGGTCGGAGCCTGACGGCCGTCAGAGACCAGGAAGACCAGCGTCTTGTCCGCGCGGATGCCCACGGCGGTACGCGGCAGCTGATCGATGCCGACGCCGTTGACGCGCGCCTGTTCCGTGATCTGGCCGTCCTTGACCAGCACGGCGGGACCGCCGACGACCTCGAGCGCGTCGCTCACCTTCAGGTCGCCCTGACCGATCCGGGGCGTGCCGTCCTTCATGATGGCGAAATACGCCCAGCCCTTGTTTTCATTATATACGTGCCCCTGCATGACGAACGAGCCGGTCGGCGCGCCTGTGCCCATGTTGAAGAAGTCGCCGTTGACGCCGGCCACCACGCGGAAATTCGGGTCGCTCAGCCGGTAGTACGCCTCGGCCTTTGCCGCCTGGTCGCGGACGGTCTGCATGCCCCACTTGACGGCGCCCAGATTGTTCATGTAGTCCTTATAGCCGGCGATGACCTTCGTCGAGGGGACGCTCAGATCGACGTCGACGGCAAAGGACCGGACCTGGTTGGAGCCGTCCTTGTTGTGGGTGATGATGGCGCTCTCTGTAATGCCCGGCGCCAGAACGTAATCCGTTTTGCTGGTGAGCTTCGTGTTGCTTCCGAGCTTCGTCGTGTCGACTGTCAGCGCGGCAAGCGCGCTCATCGGCGACAATATGCCGATGAACATGACAGCAGCCAGCAGAACCGAAAGGATCTTGACGTGCTTTCTCATTCTCATACCTCCGATGGATCGCCGCGGAGAGGCTCTCACGCGGTCATTTTTCTACAATTTAGATTATATCACTTTCAAATGGCTGAAATGTTATACCCACATTGTGGTTTTGATAACAAATAGGCAATTTTCGGTCACAATTTCGCAACAAATCGCATGAAACAGCGGCAGGGTCGCCCCTGCCGCCGCAGTTGTTGATGCTTCCGGATTTTACTTGTTCAGACCGAACAGCGCACGGAAGTAGTAGTACAGATTGTGGAAGAAGCGGATCAGGCCGCCGAAGAAGCCGTCGTGGATTTCGCCGTCGAGCTTGCAGACCGTCTGGCCGCAAACATCGCATTTGCCGTTCTTATCGGCGTCGACGTGCGCGATCTTGTCGAGCTTGACCTGCTTCTCGCCCTCGAAGCCGCACTCCGCGCAGATGCTGCCGTCAGACAGACCCGTCTCGGTGCAGGTGGCCGCGTAGCCCTTGACGACCTCGGGCACGTAGGCGTGATCGCCGCTGTGACCGGTCATGACCTTGCCGTCAGACGCGATCGAAATGATCTTGCCGTCCACAAGGACGCTGTCGCCCTTGACCATGAAGCCGTCCTCGTCGAAGTAGTAGGTCGCGCCGTCGATCTCGACAAGGCCGGTGACCTTCTCGACGTTGCACTTCACGGTCGAAGCGCCCTGGCTGGCGGGCCAGTAGTAGCTGGTGCCCTCGTCGGTGGTCTCCAGGAAGCCCTTGACGAGCTTGCAGTCGCCGTCGAACTGGTACGTTCTGGAGATCGAAAGCTTCGTGATCGTGTAGGTGCCGTCCGCGTTGGCGTAGGGCTTCACGTTGTTCGCGGCGGGATGGCCGTCGCCGTCGTTGCCGTGGACCGCGTCGAAGTAGTACCAGCTGCCGCCGATCTCATACCAGCCGCGCTGCGCGACGCCGGCGATGACGTACTTGTAGCCCTTGTAGCCGTTGTCCTTCGTGAACGGGACCAGAACGCCCTGCGTCAGCTTGCCGTCCGGGCCGAAGGTGTAGGTGTAGTCGTTCTCGTAGGTGATCGTCTTGCCGCTCTTGACGTAGGAGTTCACGCAGTGGATCTTCTTCGAGCCGGTGATCGCCAGACCGTCCTTGCCGAGGTAGTAGTAGTCGGCTTCGACGTTCTGCCAGGCGTTCTTCTTGAGCGTGCCGTCCTCCAGGACGAAGGCGTAGCGGGTCAGCTTGCCGTCCTCGGTGAAGGTGTAGGTGTAGCCGTCGATCTGCTGGGTGCCGGTGACAGGAGTGCCGTCGGCGCCGATGTAGTAGACGTCGCCCTTGTTCTCGGTCCACTTGCCGCCCTCGAGGGTCTCGCCTCTGTAGCCGCAGACGGAGCAGACGAGGCCGTCGCCGGTCATCGTGAAGTCATGGCCGACCTTGGCGCAGTTGTTCTTGTTCTGCAGCGTGTAGCTGTCCATCAGACGGGTGTTCGTGCCGTTGACGTCGTAGGCGCTGATCGTCATCTCGTCGTCGGTCGTGGTGACCTGGATGTAGCAGGACTTGTAGTCGTTTCTGGACTCGGTGTACGCGAAGTGGTACTCGTCCAGAAGCTGTCTGGTGTAACCCTTGACGCAGGTGTTGCCGACGATATAGTACACGACGCCGTTCTCTTCATCGACCTCGCCGGCCGTCATGGGCTCGGTTCTGGCGAAGGAGTGGTCGTGACCCGCGAACACCGCGTTGATGCCGGCCTCGTCACAGGCCTTGGGCAGCATCTCGTTCTCCCACGGGATCAGCGCGACCTGATTCGTCGGATAAGGCGGGGAATGGATCGCGACGATCTTCCACGTTGCGGTCGCGTTCTTCGCGTCCTCGACCAGCCAGTCGCAGGCCTCCTGGAACGCTTCCGCGGAGAGGGTCGTATCCCACTGCAGGACCGCGACGTATACGTCTCCCATCGTGAAGGAGTAGTTGAATCTCTGCTGCGCGTCGGTCAGACCGAGCTGGTAGCGGGTGGATTTCGCCTCAAGATCGCCGAAGGTCTCGTGGTCGCCGATCACGTGCAGCACCGGCTCGCTCGAGAGCTCGTCGGAGGAGTAGACCTCCATCATGCCGATCCAGAGGTTGTACAGGTTCGCGATCTCGATGGAGTCGCCGATCTGGATGCCGAAGTCGTAGTCGACGCCGTCGGCCGCCTTCGCGCGGATGGTGTGCCAGGTGTCCACGAGCTCGGTGGCGGGATCTGCCTGCGCCTGCGTGTCGCCGAGGATCCAGAAGTTGGTGTCGGTGCCGCTCTGCTTCGTCTTCGCGGTGCCCACGTCGCTCCAGATCGCGCCGTCGCCCACGCGGTAGACGTACTCGCAGTCGGGCGCAAGGCCGGTGGCCTTCGCGGTCTTCATGCGGGCGGTGTAGATGTCGAACTTATAGATCTTGGACTCGCCGTTGACGTTCGCGAAGGCTGCCTCGCCGTTCGCGTCGTAGTCGGCCTTCTTCGCGATCTGCATGATCGCGGGCTCCGCGGAATCCAGCACGCTGGACAGCCAGCCGATCTGGATCATCGTGGCGCCGTCGTCGGCCGTCACGGGCACGACGTACTGCGGCGCGCCGGTGCCGGCAAATGCGTCGACCTCGCTGTTGTACTTATAACGGAAGGAATATCTGCCGTCCTTCATCGCGTAGACGGAGAACTCGGTCTCAGCCGCGTTGTAGCCGTCATAGACGAAGGAGCCGTCTGCGCCGGACGTGCCGATCACCGCGTTCGTCGCGAGGTCATAGACCGCGACGTCGGCTGCGGGCTCGCCGGTGTAGTAGTCGGTGACGTAGAACTTCGCGCCGGTCTGTCCGACCGTCAGGATGTCGCTGGTCACGGTGTAAGCGGCGCTCACGCGCTTCGTCTGCTGCGAGCCGGCGAAGGTGTCGGTGACGATGGTCGGATCGGTGAAGGTGATGGAGCCCTCCAGCACGGTGTAGGCGAAGTTCTTGCCCTCGCTCAGATCCGTGCGGACGTTGAACGCGATGTCGAGCAGCGCGTCGCCGCTGACGGGCGTACCGGCCGCCTCGATGTCAAACGCGCCGGTCTTTTCATTCCAGGTGACGGTGCCGGTCACGCCTTCCGCGAACGTGGCGGTATAGCCATCCGTGAAGTCCTGATCGACCTTCAGCACGGTCTTGAAGCCCGCGATCTGAGCCGCGTCGTCGGAGCTGAAGCGAAGCGTATAGCCCTGATTGAGCTCGCAGACGTCCTCGACCGCCGAAACGGTGATCGTCGGATAAACGTTCGGGCCGTTGACCGTAAAGGCGCGGGTCTCGCTCGTCTCATTGCCGAAGCCGTCTCTGAGCAGGACCTTGAAGGTGTGCACGCCGTTGGCGAGCGTGCCGTAGTAGCGGATCGTGTCCTCGGTCGGGATGACGACCGCGTCCTCAGTGACGTTCTTGCCGTCGATGTAAATACGATAGGCCTCGTTCTCGTAGTCGACGCCTGTGGTGTAGTCGTTCTGCACGTCGTGGAACGTGGTCTTCAGCTCCACGTCGTTGGAGTTGACGACCGTGTCGTTCTCATTCTGGATGGTGATCTGCTCGCCGGACGCCGCGTCCGCGACGGTCATCGTGTCGATGACGGGATTGTCGACGTCGTCGGTGTTGGAGCCGTAGACGAACTGGACGTTGTCAACGTAGACGAAGCCCTTGCACTCCGCGGGGGAGATGGCCTTCCACGGGGTCTTGCCGGTGACGGGATCCGTCGCGCCGGTGGCGACCTTCAGGCCGTTGCCGTACGCCGCGTCGCAGAACATCAGACGCACAGTCTCGCCGGGCATGAAGGAGTATTTGCCGCTGCCGGTCAGAGGCGCCTCAAGGTACTTCCAGCCGGTCCAGTTGATGCCGCCCAGACCGTCGGAGGCGGGCTTGCTCTGCTCGGTGAAGTTCAGCGTCAGGATCGCGCCCTGGACCTCATCGTACACACGGATGCGGACCCACAGGTTCGGCGTGCCCTCGGGCGCGTACATCCACAGACCGATCGCGGTCGGGAAGCCGTCCATCGCGGAGGCGCCGGCGAACGCGCCGAAGCAGGAGCCGTCGATCTTCTGGGAGCCGTCGGGCTTCACGCAGTTCTCAAAATCATAGTATACCTTCAGGGCGTGGGAGCCGAAACGGACCTCGCCGGAGTCGATGTCGACGACCTCGCAGTCGTTCACCGCGCCGCGGCCAACGCCGTTGTCGCAGTAGGAGCAGATGATCATCGTGTCGTCGGGCGACTGCTTCAGATAGCTGTGGATACCGCCGTTGGGCAGCATGTACGCCACGGAGAACTTATACGCCTCGGGATCCTCGAAGTCCCAGACGACCTTCGGACGCATGCCGATGATCGCCTGATTCAGCGTCGCGGTGACGGAATCGTCAAAGGCGCTGGTGACGGTGATGGAGCCGATGACGGAGGCGTCGGACGAGGCGACGAAGGTGTTGCCCTCGAAGTGACCCATGTCCGCGCTCGTGTACTCAGCCGCGTATTCGGGCGCGACGACGGGCGTCCAGATGAAGTCGCCGGGCTTGTACTCGACGTCTCTGCCCTGATATCTGACGCGCAGACCGAGGTCGGTGCGCTGGTTCAGCGCGATGGTCAGCGGGTCGATCTTGAAGCTGAGCTCATCGGGCGCCTGGATATCGATCGTGGTGGAGCCTCTGGTCAGCTCGCCGACCACGTAGTTGACGCGGACGGTGCCGGTCTTGCCGTTGGACGTGAACACGCCGTTTTCGATGGTGCCGAAGGAGTCGTCGGCCAGCACCAGATTGCCGTTCTCGGGCAGATCGACGGGCGCGCCCGCGCCGTCAGCGCCGACAGCGGTGAATTCCACGGCGGAGCCGGGGGTGTAGACCTTGTTCTTCGGGGAGATGACCGCGTGGTCGAAGGAACCGTCGGAGGTCGCGACCGAGTAGACCAGGAGCGCGCTGGAGACGGTACGCTCCGAGCCGTCGGAGGGGCTGTTCTGGCAGGCAAGTCCCGTGCTGCCCTCGCGTCTGGACAGGAAGGTGGAGGAGCCGCCGCCGTCCATCGCCATCGCCGTCACGCAGCCAAGCGCGACGAGCTCTTCCGCGTTCTGCACAAAGGTGTGTCCGCAGGAGGTGGGCGCCTGACGGCCGTCAGCCACCAGGAACACGACGCTGCCGTCGGCCTTGATGCCCACGGCGGTACGCGGGAGCTGATCCGGGCCGTAGCCGTTGGTACGCGCGTCATCCGTCACTTCGCCGTTGGCGACCATGATCGACACGCCCGCGACAGCCTCTTTGACGTTCGTCGGCGCGGTGCCCGCGGGGCGGATCTCGGCGGTGCCGTCGTTGGTGATGCAGAAGTAGGGTCTGCCGGAGTACTCATTGTAGACGTTGCCCTGCATGACGAAGGTGCCGTAGGGCGCGCCGTTGCCCATGTTGAAGAAGTCGCCGTTGACGCCGCCGACCACCTGGAAGTTCGGGTCAGTGTGCGCCTTGTGATAGGCTTCGGCCTTGGACGCCTGCGCGCGCACGGTCTGCATGCCCCACTGCTGGGTGCCGGGCGCCGTCAGGTTGTTCATGTAATCCTTGTAGCTGGCCAGGATGCCGGTCGTCGGGACGCTCAGATCGACCTCGAGCGCCCAGCTCTTGACCTGGTTGGAGCCGTCCTTGTTGTGGGTAATGATGGCGCTTTCGGTGATACCGGGCGCCAGCGCGTAATCGGTTTTACTGGTGAGTTTGGTGTTGCTTCCGAGCTGCGCCGGGTCAAGCGTCAGCGTGGCCAACGCGCTCATGGGCGCCAGGATGCCCACGAGCATGACGACGGAAAGCAGAATCGAAAGGATCTTGACATACTTTCTCATTCTCATACCTCCGATTGTTCCTTTTCGAACACAAAATAAGCAGGGAACTTGCCAATTTGCATTTTAACATATTATCACCACAATAATCAACATAAAATGTTGCAGCTTTGTTGCGGAATTTATAAAATGTTTCCAATTTTTTACAAAAAAACAAAGATTGATTTTCCCGGCGGATTCGTTTACAATAACAGACAGAAAGCAAAAAGGGGCGTTCAACATGATCCGAAGCACGATTTCCCTCCTGCAGGCGCTGTTCTTCCTGATCTCGGCGTGCGCCGTGCCGGACTCCAATTTCAAGGAGCGCGTGGACTGGGCCGCCATCGGCGTGACCGGGCGGACAAACATCTCCTTCGACGCGATCACCGCGGACGAGCTGGCCGTCACAGACGCGGAGAAGGCGCTCTGCCGCGACTGGTTCGAGCGGCACGTCGTATACGCCGGCGCCAACGGCACGTCGCCCGCGTACGAGCTGACCGTGGACGGCAGAAGTCTGCAGAAGCACCCGGAGGACTGGAGCTTCACCGCGGCGGCGCCTGTCGAGGGCGTGCGGCGCGGCGGCAGCACGTACTATATAGATTTAAAACATAAAAAGAGCGGTCTCACCGCGCGGGTGGAGGCCACGCTGTACGAAGCGTACGCCACCTGCGAGTGGACGGTTTACGTCACGAACGCAGGCAGCGAGAATTCCCCGACGATCAAAAGGTTTTCCGGCTTCGACGGTACGCTGGAGACCGGCGTCTCGATGGTCTATACGGGCAAGGGCAGCGGCGCGGACGCGAACGACTTCGAGCTGCGCCGCTCCCCCGTCAACGTGCTGCCCATGCGCTTCACCGCCAACGGCGGCCGGTCGGAGTCGTTCCTCCCCTACTTCAACATCACCGGCCGCAATCTGAGCGTCGTGATGACGGTGGGCTGGACCGGCGAATGGATCACGACCCTGTCGCAGACGGTGAAGGGCGTGAAATGCCGTGCGGCGCAGCGGCTCTTCAGCGCGTACCTGACGCCGGGCGAGACGGTGCGCT
The DNA here is from genome assembly GCA_900321595.1 of uncultured Eubacteriales bacterium. Taxonomy (GTDB): domain Bacteria; phylum Bacillota; class Clostridia; order Oscillospirales; family Acutalibacteraceae; genus UBA1081. The sequence continues at coordinate 1,714 of ONWP01000162.1, read as the reverse complement.
CGCCGCTGGTGTCCCTGAGCTTTTATCAGAGCCGCAACGCCCTCAAGGGCTTCAATCAGCTGCGCCGGTGGACACGCGAGTGCGTCTACACCGAAAGCGCGCGCGAGATCACCACGACGGGGCTTGCGAATGAGTTCTCCCGCGAGACGGGCGCGCAGCTGATCGAGAACATCAACAATATGCCGCAGGCACTCTGCGACAAGGTCGATTTCCTGTGGATGGACGCGGGCTGGTACCCGTGGAACACGAACTGGTACGACAGCGTGGGCAACTGGTACCCCGACCCGGCGCGGTTCCCGGACGGGCTGAAGCCCGTATCTGACGCGGCAAAGGCGCGGGGCATGGGGCTGCTGCTCTGGTTCGAGCCGGAACGCTGCTGCGCCGGGACGCAGGTCTACGAGGAATGCGCGAAGCACCCCGGCTGGCTGCTGACCCGGGACGAAAACGTCAACATGGTGAATCTCGCCGAGGACGGCGCGTGCGACTATCTGGGGAACCTCGTCGCGCAGGCCATACGGACAAACGGCGTCGGGCTGTACCGGCAGGACTTCAACTTCACGCCGCTGCCCCTGTGGCAGGACGCGGACAAGACGCTCTACGGCGGCCGCAAGGGCATTGCCGAAAACCACTATGTGACCAATCTGTACCGGTATCTGGACACGCTGCTGGCGGTCAACCCGGGTCTCATCATCGATAACTGCGCCAGCGGCGGCAAGCGGCTGGATATCGAGATGAGCCGGCGCAGCATCCCCCTGTGGCGCAACGACTACAACTGCGCCGACGAGACCGGCGCGCGCAAGCCCGATCTCCTCGAGGCGACGCAGGTCAACACCTACGGCCTGAGCGCGTGGCTGCCGCTGCACGGCACCGGCACGGGGCTGCCCGGCGAATACGCGGACCGCTCCGGCATCCTGCCCTGCGCCCAGCAGCCCGGCTATGAGGACGTGCGGCAGTACCTGACGAAAAACTACTTCCCGCTGGCCTACGGCGGCATGAACGAGAAAAAGCTCCTCGCCATGCAGTTCGGCGACGAGGCGAGCGGCTGCGCGCTCATCTACCGGCGCGAAAAGGTCAAGGACGACAGCTGGCAGCTCCGGCTCAACGGCCTCGATCCGCAGATGACCTACGCCGTGAGCGACTACGACGCGCCCGGCCAGGTCAAGACGATGACCGGCGAGGCGCTCATGACCGAAGGCCTCTCCGTCCCGTTCACCGAGGCCCCGAAGTGCGCCATCGTGCTGTATAAGGCAGCGGGATAACCGCGCATTCGGAAGGCGGAAGGCGGAATGCAAAATTTCGGGTCGCTTCGCTGTGGTTTGAAGTCTTGCGAAACGGTAGGGACGGGCACGACCGTCCGGTGAACGGCGACGGCATACGCGCGGGAGCCGTTCACTGCAGCGATCGCAGAAACAAAAAAAGTTGATATGGTCTCACGGAAGGCAACACGGGACAATCAATATAACCCCCGGTTGCGTTTAAGCCGACGCTTCGTGTGCAGCAATGATTCGGCCGAGGCCGCGCCCCGTACCCCATGATAAGGGCGGTCATGCCCGCCCCTACATCGCATCCGCCCGGCTGTTTTCATCATACAACACATAACGTCTGCGGGCCCGGGACCCAAGCAATCCCGGAGGCTATCCAAACTCGGCAAAAAGTTCAAAGGAGAATCTGTAATATGCATCAATCCGGAAAAGGACACGCTGTCCGACACTAT
>ONWP01000205.1 GCA_900321595.1 uncultured Eubacteriales bacterium | reverse complement strand
GGGCTGGTCTGCTCCGAAGAGGTGGGCGCAAAGGCCTTTCACCGGAAGCTGTTTGACCTGCACGACCTGCGCTTTGACGAGACGCAGCCCTCTCACGACGAGCTGCGGTTCATCGTGGCGGCCTGCATGAAGGCGCGGCGGATCGCGGGCTGTCCCGACCTGATCCAGGAAAAGCGCATCGCCTATGTGACTGAGGGCTTTTCTCAGTTTGAAATGCCCACGTCGGAGAATCTGGCCGCGCTGTCGAAGACGCAGGAGGCGCTGCAGGGCATGGGGATCCGCGAGATCATCCGCCGCGTGGGCGCTGTGGACGGGGACGAGGAGTTCCCGCAGGCCGTGCTGTTCGCGGTCTACAGCATCTGCATCGACTCCTTCTACCGCCGGTTCTGGTATATGGACGAGGACGGTCTGGCGCTTCTGCAGAAGACGATGGAGGCGATGTCCGCCACGGTGGAGAAGTCCATCGTCAAGCGGCTCGTAGAGCGCGGGCGCGATATGCGGCTGCCTGCGCTGTATCTGACCAAGGAGGCCGCCGCGCAGGAGCCGGTTTTTTCGATCCTGTGCGATCTGCGCAAGAAGGAGGAGTATCCGACCTTCCTGCGCAGCCTTTACACCGGATCGTATCCGTTCTTTGAGCTGCTGATGAAGCGGTCTGACTACGAGCTGCTGCCGGAGGAATTCCGGGGCATGGAGAATATACGCGTGTTTGACGACCGGACGTTCCATTATGAGGCGCGGAAAAACACGCTGGGGCGCTGCGCCTTCGAGACGAAGATCGGCGCGCCGGTGGATCGCCGGGTGCTGCGGGAGGTCTGCATGAGCCGGATCCCCGTCTTTCTGGTCAAACGCGTCTTCGATATGAAGCGCCTTCAGCTGGGGGCGCGCAAGACGCTCAAGGACAAGGGCATGGTATTAAAAGACCGGACGGATCCGGTTTGACGAATAATCAGACGGCAGGTGAACGATATGAAAGCGTTTATGGATCAGGACTTTTTGCTGACGACGCCCACGGCGAAAAAGCTGTTTGAGGCGTGCCGCGCGGAACCGATATTTGACTGGCACTGCCACCTCTCTCCGCAGGAGATCTGGGACAACGAGCAGCCGGCCGATATCGCGCAGCTGTGGCTCGCGGGCGACCACTACAAGTGGCGCGCCATGCGCTCCTGCGGTATCGACGAGCGGTATATCACCGGCGACGCGAGCGGTTGGGAAAAATTCGAAAAATGGGCGTCCGTGATGGAGGTCTGCATCGGCAATCCGCTGTATCACTGGACGCATCTGGAGCTGCAGCGGTACTTCGGCATCGACGAGCCGCTGAACAGCCGCACGGCGGAGCGGATCTGGAACGAGGCCAACGCGAAGATCGCCTCCGGCGGCTTCCGGCCCCGGGATCTCATCGAGCGTTCCGGCGTCGTGTGCGTCTGCACCACGGACGATCCGGCGGATTCGCTCGAGTATCACGCGCTGCTCAGGGCAAACTGGGACGCCTGCGCGGTCAGACCGGCGTTTCGACCGGACAAGGCGCTGAACATCGCCGCGCCGGACTTCGCGGACTGGGTCGCCCGTCTGGAGAAGGCCGCCGGCGTCCGTGCGGACAGCTTCGCGTCCCTCAAAGCGGCGCTCACAAGCCGTATCGACTTCTTCGCTGAGATGGGCTGTCTTGCCTCTGACCACAGCTTCTCCACGCTGCGGTTCGTCCCCTATACGGATGCGCAGGCCGACGCCGTCTTCCGCAAGGCGCTCGCGGGGGAGCCGGTCACGGACGAGGAATACCACGGCTACGTGACGGCGCTGTTCCGCTTCCTGGCGCAGTGCTACCGGGAAAAGGGCTGGGCCACCGAGATCCACCTGTGCGCCATGCGCAACAACAACACCCGGATGTTCCGCGCCATCGGGCCGGATACGGGCTTTGACTCCGTCGGCGACGGCGTCAGCGCCATCGACCTGTCGCGGCTGCTGGACGCGATCGAGCAGGACGGCGGCTGCCCGAAGACGATCCTGTTCCCGCTCAATCCGGCGGACAACTACATCATCGGCGCGATGCTGGGCAACTTCCAGGGCACGGAGGCCCGCGGCAAGATGCAGATGGGCTCCGGCTGGTGGTTCAACGACAACATCGACGGCATGCGCGACCAGATGCACGCGCTGGCGAACCTCGGCATGCTGGGTCTGTTCGTGGGCATGATCACCGACTCGCGGTCGTTCCTGTCGTACCCCAGACACGAGTATTTCCGCCGTATCCTGTGCGAATTCCTCGGCTCTCTTGTGGAGAACGGCGAATACCCGTTCGACGAGGCAGTGCTCACGGCGATGGTGCGCAATATCTCCTACGGCAACGCGGCGGCGTACTTCGGCATCGGGGAGGCCTATCATGCGTGAGTTTACCTTCGATTTCGGCTCGAAGCCGAAAAAATACCTCTTCACGGATCCGGGCGAGCTGACGGGCGAACGTCCGCTGCTGCGGTTCGTGCGGACCGAGGAGGCGCTTTCGCTCACGGGACAGCTGATCGGCAAGCTGATGAGCTATCCGACGCCATTCCGCCCGCAGGAGGAGGATACCTATAAGATCACCGTCGCGGTGGAGCTGCTGCGGCAGACCTACGGCAAACCGTTTACGCTGGTCTGTCCGGTGGCGGACGGCGGCGCGCTCCTGCGCGGCTGCAAGGCGACTGTGCAGGCGTTTGACGAGGAGATCCGCGTCGTCGCCGCGGTGGCGGACGGGCAGAACGCGGACGCCGCGTTTCAGGCGGACAGCCGCTTCGACGTGACGCTTCCGCAGATCGAGGAGGCGAAGGCGCTTGCCCTCGAGCAGGAGGGCGTCCGGCTGGGCGACGAATCCGGCGCCGCGCTCTTCGCCGCGGCCAATCTGGCGGCGGAGCCGGCGAATCTGGGCAGAATGATCATTGCCGTCCTCACGGACGGGACGATCGGGGAGGCGTAAAGCATGATCTCCATGGAGAATCACAACGGCACGATCCACGTGTCGGAGAGCTATTTTTCATCCCTTGTCGAGCACACGGTGAGCCAGTGCGTCGGCGTTACGGGCATGGCCGGGAAGGCCAAACGGGCGTTTCTTTTCAAGAACAAGGCCGGCGGCACCGGCGTGGACATCCGCGAGAAGGACGGCAAGCTGGAGGTGGACATCCATGTGGTGGTCAGCTACGGCCTGAATATCGCCGCGGCTGTCGAGAATATCATTGAAAAAGTCACCTACGCGCTGGAGACCTCCACGGGCATGACCGTGGGGAGCGTCAACGTGTATGTGGACGCGATGACGGATTGATTCATTTCCGGGGAAGGGAAATATGATCACTGGACGAGATTTTCGGGACGCGATCCTGTCGGCCGCGCATGAGATGAGCCGCAACCGGGAGCGCATTGACGCGCTCAATGTGTTCCCCGTCCCCGACGGGGACACCGGCTCCAACATGACGCTGACGCTGCGGGCCGCCGCGGGAGAAGCGGCGCTCCTGCCGGACGACGTGACGGCCGCGAAGGCCGCCGAGACGACGGCTTCCGCGCTGCTGCGCGGCGCCAGAGGCAACTCCGGCGTGATCCTGTCGATCATTTTCCGGGGCATCTCTCACGCGCTGCGGGGAAAGGCGCAGATCGACAGCGAGGCGCTGGCGCAGGCGCTCACACGCGGCGCGGAAAAGGCCTACAGCGCGGTGATGAAGCCCATCGAGGGCACCATTCTGACGGTCGCGCGCGCGGCGGCGGAGCAGGCCAATGACCTCGCCGCGCGAGAGCCGGATCCGGTGAAGGTATTTCTGGCGGCGCTTGACGCGGCGCAGGCGGCGCTGGCGAAGACGCCGGAGCAGCTGCCCGCGCTCAAAAAGGCCGGCGTTGTGGACGCCGGCGGCAGCGGACTGGTTTGCGTGATGACCGGTATGGCGTCCGTCTTCACGGGACAGGGCATCGTCGAGGGCGCGGACGAGCAGGCGCGCGTCGAGAGCGCGCGGACGCCGGTCTTTGAGCCCGACGCGGAGATCCGCTTCGGCTACTGCACCGAATTTCTCATCAGCAAGCGCGCGGGATCGACGGCGGACGTGTCGGAGCTGCGCGCCTATCTGGAGAGCGTCGGCGACTGCGTGGTCGCGGTGGACGACGCGGACATCATCAAGGTGCACGTCCACACGAACGAACCCGGAAACGTCCTGCAGCGGGCGCTGACCTGCGGCGAGCTGATCAACATCAAGATCGACAACATGCGCTACGAGCATAAAAACGCCGGCTGGGGCGCGAACGCGAACGCGCCGGCGCCGGAATCGGTCAGGCAGAAGCCCGCGGTTGAAGCGCCGGCGACGAAGCAGTACGGCTTCGTCGCGGTGGCGTCGGGCGAAGGGCTGATGTCGCTGTTCCGGGAGATGGGCGCGGACGGCGTTGTCAGCGGCGGGCAAACCATGAATCCCAGCACGGAGGACATTCTGGACGCGATCCGCCAGACGCCGGCGGAGGTCATATACGTCCTGCCGAACAACAAAAACATCATTATGGCGGCCGAGCAGGCGGTCAAGCTGACGAAGCGGCAGGTGTACGTCCTGCGCACGGTGAGCGTCCCCGAGGGGATCGCGGCGCTTCTGGCGTTTGACGACGAGCTGTCGCCGGAGCGCAACAGCGTCGCCATGCAGCGCGCGGCGGACGCCGTCGGCACGGTGCAGGTGACCTACGCGGCGCGCGACGCCTCGGTGGACGGCGTGAACGTGCGCAAGGGCGATATCATGGCGCTGGAAAACGGCAGGATCACCTATATTGAACGGGATCCGAATACGGCGGCGTTCAAGGCGGCGCGGCATCTGGCTCACCGGAATACGGCGCTGATCACCGTCTACTACGGCGACGGCGTGACCGAACAGGCGGCCGCGGAGCTGACCCGGTCGCTGCAGCAGAAGTTTGACGACGCGGAGGTCACCGCTGTGAACGGCGGCCAGAGCGTCTACTATTACATCATCGCAATCGAATGATATGGATCTGAATACCGATATCCGATATGTCAAAGGCGTCGGCGATGTCATGAAGAGCCGTTTTCATCGGCTCGGGATCGACACCGTCGAGGCCCTTTTGTATTATTTTCCCCGGGACTATGAGGACTGGTCCGCGCCGATCCCCATCACGGACGCCGTGCCGGGGGAGACCTGCTGTGTGCGCGGCACTGTCATCAGCCGACCCGTTCAGGTGCCGACCCGGACGGCGCTTGTCGTCAAGGCGATGATCTCCGACGGACGCGGGCTGATGCAGCTGGTCTATTTCGGGAACAAGTACATCGTCCGGCAGCTGCCCGAGGGGGAGACGTTTCTATTCTACGGCAAGGTGACCGCGGACGAGTACTCCGGCGAGCGGCAGATGCTCTCGCCGCGCATGATGCGCGCCGGCGCCGGGGAACGGCTGCATCCGATCTACCGGCAGACCGAGGGGCTGACGTCGAAAAAGATCGAACAGACCGTGGAGTACGCGCTCTCGGCGCTGCGCGGCTCGTTCGCGGAGACGCTGCCGGAGTATCTGCTGCGAAAGCACGGTCTGATGGGGCTGGAGGAGGCGCTGCGCTCCATCCATCTGCCGCGGGACCGGGCGGAGATCGCGCGGGCGCGGGACCGGCTCGTCTTTGAGGAGCTGCTGGATCTGCAGCTGGCCATGATGCTGCTCAAGACCCGGGGACGCGGTGAGACGGCGCTGCGGCTCGAGCGGGACCGGACGGCGGAATTCCTTGCAAAGCTGCCGTTTACCCTGACCGGCGCCCAGCGGCGCTGCATCGACGAGGCGATGGCCGATCTGCGGTGCGGCAGCCCCATGAACCGGCTGGTGCAGGGCGACGTGGGCTCCGGCAAGACCGCCGTCGCGGCGGCGCTCATCTACAGCGCCGTGAAGGCCGGCTGGCAGTGCGCCATGATGGCGCCGACGGAGCTGCTGGCGCAGCAGCACTACGAAACCATGACAAAGCTCTTCGGCGAAGAGATCCCGACAGGGCTCGTCACGGGCTCGACCCCGAAGGCGAAGCGCAGACTTCTGACGGCGGCGCTCGCGGACGGGAGTCTGCCCTTCGCGGTGGGGACGCACGCGCTTCTGAGCGAGGACGTGCAGTTTGCGAATCTCGGCCTCGTGGTGACGGATGAACAGCACCGCTTCGGGGTGCGGCAGCGCACGGCGCTGGCCGCCAAGGGCGCGACGCCCCACACGCTGGTCATGTCGGCGACGCCGATCCCCCGCACGCTGGGGCTCATTATTTACGGCGATCTGGACGTTTCGATCATCGACGAGCTGCCCGCGGGCAGAAAACCGGTCGAGACCTACGCCGTGACGACCGATTACCACGACCGCATTTATAAATATATCAAAAAATTCCTCGACGCGGGCAGACAGGCCTACGTGGTCTGTCCGCTGGTCGAGGAAAGTGAAGAGAGCGACCTGATCCCCGCGGAGGACTACTACGAGTACCTGCGGGACGAGGTGTTCGACGGCTATCGCGTCGGTCTGCTGCACGGCAAAATGAAGCCGAAGGACAAGGCGGCCGTCATGGAGGATTTCGTCAGCGGCCGGACGCAGCTGCTGGTGTCCACCGTGGTCATCGAGGTGGGCATCGACGTGCCCAACGCCACGGTCATGGTCATCGAGAACGCGGAACGGTTCGGCCTGTCGCAGCTGCACCAGCTGCGCGGACGCATCGGGCGCGGCGCGCACGCGTCGGTCTGCATCCTCATCTCCGACGCGGGCAACGACGAGGCGCTGCAGCGGCTGCGGCTCCTGACGAAGACAAACGACGGGTTCGTCGTCGCGCAGGAGGATCTGAAGATGCGCGGGCCGGGCGATTTCCTTGGGGCGCGTCAGCACGGTCTGCCGGAGCTGCGCATCGCGAATATCGTCACCGACACCAAGCAGGTCTACGCGGCGCGCGAGCAGGCGCAGAACATCCTGCTGGCCGATCCGGACCTCTCATTACCGGAACATCGCTCCCTTGCGGAAGCGATGCGTCGGATGTATGCGCAGTTTGCCGGAGCGGGGATCAATTAGGCGCGCTTGCCCAGACGGATCACGTTCCAGCTGAAGGGCTTGCAGTCGATCTCCATGCCGGCGGGCACGGGATTCGCGTGCGGACGCACCTGCTCCCGGTCGAAGTCGTTGACCGCGTTCTTGTCGAAGCCGTCCATGGAGATGAACTCTGTGACCGCGTAGCCGTCGAGGTCCAGAAGGCGCAGATTGATCGTGACGTTTTCATCCGGCGACCGGTTGACGGCGAAGAGCACGAGGCTTTCGTTCTCTTCGTCCCAGGTGGCGACGGATTCCAGATACGGCACGTCGGTGAACTCCCTGCAGTCGTACTTCGGGCAGTCCACGATGGGCTTGATCGCCACACCCTTGCCGTAATTGGACAGGTGCGCGAAGGGGTAGAAGATCGGCTGGCGGAAGACTCTGCCGCCGGTTTCGGTGAAGATCGGGGCGATGACGTTGACCAGCTGCGCCAGACACGCGATCTTGATGCGGTCGCAGTGCCGCAGGAAGGTCATGAGGATCTCGCCGACGAGCAGCGCGTCCTCGAAATTGTAGATATCCTCCAGCAGATGCGGCGCGCGGCTCCATTTGTCGAAGGGGACGCCGTTGGAGTGATACCAGACGTTCCACTCGTCGAAGGACAGGTTGATCGTCTTCTTGGAGCGCTTTTTCGCCTTGACCACGTCGCAGACGCACAGCACGGTGTGGATGAAGTCCTCAAGCTCCAGCGTCTTCGCCAG
>ONWP01000302.1 GCA_900321595.1 uncultured Eubacteriales bacterium | reverse complement strand
GTATTATACGTGATGACCGGTGATTTTTTATAAAAATCAAGCGTTTCGTAATCTTCCAGTTCGCCGAAGATCATTCTGTTGTTGAAGTTGTGTCCGTAAATCGTTGAATTGCGGCTGAGCTCACGTACGCCGGCTTCTCCATCCAGAAACGGAATGCCGTACTTCGTGTAGTTCATGTAGTTATCGTGCCGGAGGTAATAATTATCCAGATTGTCCTGATGATAGACAGGCGTATCAATACAAGTGTTGGGCACTGTCAGCCAGCCGCAGTAGTCCTGATTCTGCGCGTAAAGGCTCTTGTATTTTTCCTGGATCCCCTCCGGGAAGGTGACGCCTTTATACTTCTGCTGATAGGCGACCGGATCCGCGAAGACGAAGCTTTGCAGATTGGCTATGATCGTCGTTGGCGTACTCGCTTGCGTACGCTCCTCCCGTATAACGGGCGCCTTTTCCGTCTCGCGCGTGATCGCGAGATAGGCGATGGACGCGAGAAGCAGCACCGCGCTCAGGATGATCCCGCCGATAAACAGCCCCTTTGCCGTACCGTCGCTCATGCCGCCGGATTTGGCCTTTTTCGTTGCGGGGCCGGCCGTCTTTGCGCCGGACGCTCTTGACAGTCGGGGGATCTGCGCGTTGGCCGCATCCGCGAGGAACGCGTCCGTTTCCGCTTTCGTATCGGGCTGCGGCGAGACCGGCACATCCTGTTCCATGGACGCCTGCTTCGTCTGCTCGTACAACTCGGCGAACGTATTGCTTCCGCCGGCTACGCTGATGCCCTCCGCCGGCGCTTCTGTTTCGTCGGCAGGAGTCGGCGCGTCCTGACTTCCTGACGCTGCGATCGGCGTTCTGCGAATCTCTTCCTTCGGATCAAATTCATTCGCCATAGGTGTCACCGCCTGTTTCAGAATCATTCTCCGCCATGTCAATGATCATACGCAGCGCACAGGCTGCGGCCGCACGGCGGTTGTTGTCACGGATATTCTCCGGAAAGGTGTTTTGCATACGATATGTGATCTGTCCTGTTTTGTTTCCGCAGCAGAACCAGATCAGCCCGGCCGGCTTTGTCGTGCCTTCCGCGTTCGGTCCGGCAATTCCGCTGACGGCGACGCCGATGTCCGCGCGCGCAAGACGCCTCACGCCGGCTTCCATCTCCAAGACGGTTTGTTCGCTTACCGCGCCGTATGACGACAGCGTTTCGTCAGATACGCCGAGAACGTCGCGCTTGACGTCGTTAGAATAGCTGACGATCCCGCAGTGAAAGACTGCTGAAGCGCCGCTGACGTCTGTCAGAAGCTTCGCAATGTAACCGCCGGTGCAGGATTCCGCCGTGGCCGCCGTCAGACGCTTCTCATTCAGGACGGCTACGGTCTTTTCCGCGAGGGCGAGCAGCTCCCGGTCTGTCATGATCTGGAAACGATGTCGCGGGCGACGACGATGCCTGTGACGCTTGCCTGCATCAATCCTCTGGTGATGCCGGCGCCGTCGCCGATCGCGTATAACCTGTTGACCTGGGTCTCAAATTTATCGTTGACGTGGATCTGGGAGGAGTAGAATTTGACTTCCACGCCGTACAGAAGCGTATTCTTTGCGTATAATCCGGGGGCGACGTTATCAAAGGCGCGAAGGGATTCGATAATGCTGGTCAGATGCCGGTGGGGAAGGACAAAAGACAGGTCGCCGGGGATCGCGGTCGTCAGGGTCGGCCGGGTCGTTGACTTGCGCAGACGGGATTCATCCGTGCGCCTGCCCAGCAGCAGATCTCCAAGACGCTGTACAATGACGCCGCCGCCTGTGAGCATGTTGCCGAGCTGCGCGATATATCGACCGTATTCGATGGGCTGGTCAAACGGCTTTGTGAATCGTGTGGAGACGAGCATCGCGAAGTTCGTATTCTCTGTATGCAGATGCTCATCCGCGTAAGAGTGTCCGTTCACGACCGCGATGGAGCGCTCAAATGTACCGTTGAAGCCGGCGTTGTAATGCTCTTCGCTGACGATCCCGCCGGGATTCATGCAGAAGGTTCGCACTTTGTTTTCGAACGTATCCGAATAATAGATCATTTTTGCTTCATACAGGTGCTTTGTCAGATGATCCATCACGGAATTCGGAACTTCGACGCGGACGCCGATGTCAACCGCGTTATTCGTGACCTCGATGCCGTTCTGTTTCGCAATGCCGGAAAGCCAGTCCGCGCCGCCGCGGCCGGGCGCGGCAACGACGAAATCGGCAGAGACCTCTTCCGGTTCGCTGCCCTTCGTTTTCAGGATCGCGCCGACGGCTTCGCCGTTCGCGCCGATGACGGGATCCGCATGTGTCTCAG
>ONWP01000172.1 GCA_900321595.1 uncultured Eubacteriales bacterium | reverse complement strand
TTCATCATCCCGAATGAAGGCGTTTACGACACGGTTCTCGCCAATGACAACGGCGCGCTGAGCATCGGACGGATCGGCTGGCACGGAACCCTCGCGTTAAATGTCATCCAGAAAGTAGCCGCAAAGAATGAATCGCAGGCAAAAGAATATCTGGGCGACGCCCTTTACAACGAAGTCAAAACTGCCGGCAACTGGGATCACAGAACGCTTTCCGCCTCAGAAAGAGACGCGATCCAGAAGCTGCTTGCCACCAGCCAGAGCAAAACAGTCCAGGATCAGGAATGCCGCGCGCTCGTCGGTCAGTATGTGGAACTGGCGCAAAGAAACGGCATGACAGATCCGAGAGCCATCGTCTACTTCTGCGATATGCACAACCAGTACGGCGGCTCTGTGGCGTTGAGTATCGCGAGACGCGCCGCCGAGCTTGCGGGCTCCTATTCCGCGATCACGCTCGACATCTACTACAAAGCCACGATGGAAAAATACACCTATTACCGCTCCAGACGCGAATCCTGCTATAACTACTGCAAAACGCTCACCTTCGACGGCTACACGCCCGTCGGCAATCTCGGAGATCTGGACGGCGACGGCAACGTCACCGCAAGAGACGCGCGCACCGCGCTCATGGCCAGTGCCTCCATGGTAACCCTGACGTCAGCGCAGAAGCAGCAGGCGGACGTGGACGGCGACGGCACCGTCACCGCGAGAGACGCAAGAAGGATCCTTCGCGTTTCCGCCCGGCTCGAAACCTTTGACAACCCGTCCGGCAATACGAACACCTATACGACGACAGCGGAACACGGCCTGACGCTGCGCTCCGGTCCCGGCACCAACTACAGCGTTGTGGGGAACCAGTATCTGCCGTTCGGCACGCGCATCAGCGTCAGCCAGAAATCAAACGGCTGGGGCAAGATAACATACAACGGCTATTCCGGCTGGGTCAGCCTGGAATTCTGTCGGGCAGCCTGAGAAATCAATCTGACTGAGGTATCTTCTTTATGGTGATCTGGATCGCTTTACTCGGCGCGATCTGTCTGTGGAAGCTTTCATTCCGGCGGGAACCGGAGAAAACCTACCTGACAGATTACATGTCAAAAGAGAAGACCAACGCTGTACGCGGGATCTTCATTTTGATCGTTTTTATGAGTCATTTTAAGAGCTATGTGACGCTCAGTGACGCGCTTCCGGATCATCTTTACAGTTCGTTTCTGACGCTGCTGAGGCAGCAAATGGTCACGCCGTTCCTGTTCTCATCCGCGCTTGCGGATCATCTTTACAGTTCTTTTCTGACGCTGCTGGGACAGCGAATGGTCACGCCGTTCCTGTTCTTATCCGGCTATGGTGTGATGGAATCACTCAAGGCAAAGGGCGCGGATTATGTCCGTTCGATTCCCGGCAAGCGCTTCGGCGGCGTTCTGTTTCGCTTCGATCTTGCGATCCTTGTCTTTATCGCGGTCGATCTGCTGATCAAATGGCCGTTCACCTGGAAACAGGCGCTGCTTTCCCTGATTGGCTGGGACGCCGTCGGCAACAGCAACTGGTACATCTTCGTCATTTTGGTTTTATATCTGCTGACATTTCTGTCATTCAGCATCTTCGATCCGCAGCGGGAATCGCTGAAGGGCGCATTGCTCACAACGCTGTTCACGCTGCTGATCGTGTTCTCGTTTCGCGCGACCGGGCTCAAGGAACGCTACTGGTACGACACGATGCTCTGCTATCCCGCAGGCCTGATCTGGAGCCTGTACGGGCGGCGATTCTCCGATTTTATCAACAGAAAGACGATCCTTTGGCTTGCTTTCACAGCTGGTATCGTCGGCGCCGAGCTTTGCACCATTTTCGTCTGGCGGCTGCATGACAGTTTTCTCGCCCACGAAGCGGGCATGCTCCTCTTCCCCATCGCGATCCAGATGGTCATGATGCGCGTAAGGGTCTGCAACCCGATCCTCACGTGGTGCGGCAAGCATTTATTCGGCATCTACATCATGCAGCGGATCCCCATGAATGTGTTCAAGCAGCTCGGCCTGATGGCTTCCTGGAACAAGTATCTGCTTTTCATTCTGTGTCTTGCGATCACGATCCTGCTTGCGTGGAGCTTTGACACGCTGACGGATCAGCTCTGGAAAAAGCTCACTTCAGGACGAAAGAAACAGCTCAAAACGTAAACAATATCATCCGGAGGGATGTTATGGAACATATCAAAACACCTTTTTACGATCAGGTCGACCGGGACTGCCCGCTGAACGAGTATCCCCGGCCGCAGTTTGAACGCGACAACTGGATCAACCTCAACGGCCGCTGGGGCTTCTGTGTGACCGGGTTACACGCAGATCCGCCGGAAGAGACGGCTTACGACCGGGAGATCCTTGTCCCGTTCGCCCCGGAATGCGCCCTTTCCGGCATCGCAGAGCATTTCGATGACAATCACCTGCTCTGGTACAGCCGGAAATTCACGCTGCCGACGCTGAAGAAGGGTGAACGCGTTCTGCTCCATTTCGGCGCGGTGGACTGGGACTGCAGAGTCTATGTCAACGCGGATCAGATCGGCTCGCATCTGGGCGGATACAATCGCTTCTCGTTTGACATCACTTCGCATATTTCGGCCGGTGAAAACGAGCTCACGGTCAGAGTCTTTGACCCCACGGACAAGGGCTGGCAGCAGCGCGGCAAGCAGGCAACCGTCTCACACGGCTTCTGGTATACCGCGACCAGCGGGATCTGGCAAACGGTCTGGCTTGAAATCGTGCCGGAAAACCGCATCGACTCGCTTCGCCTGACGCCGGATATCGATCTGGGCGTCATTCGCGTGGAAGCGGCGGTCGTCGGCAAGGGCAAGCTTACCGCGAAGGTCTTCGACGACGGCAGAGAGATCGCGCAGAGCGTCATTGAGGACGGCAAAGCCGAGATCCCGGTGCCGGACTTCAAATGCTGGAGTCCTGAGGATCCCAAGCTCTACGATCTGGAGCTGACGCTGACCTCCGGCAGAAGAAAACTGGATCACGTCAAATCCTATTTCGGGATGCGCAAATTCTCTCTGGAACGGGCAAAGGACGGCTTCATGCGGCTGTTCCTGAATAATGCGCCCTATTTCCAGACCGGGCTTCTCGATCAGGGCTACTGGCCGGACGGCGGAATGACAGCCCCGACAGACGAAGCCATGATCTACGACATTCAGACGATGCGGGAGCTCGGCTTCAACATGCTTCGCAAGCACATTAAAACCGAGCCGGATCGCTGGTATTACCATTGCGACAGACTGGGCATGCTCGTCTGGCAGGATATGATCAGCGGCGGCAAGGCGCTGAACCCGGTCCACGCCGGCGTGATCCCGAACATCCAGGGCGTGTTCATTCCCGTCAAGGCCTTTTCCCTCAAAGACGACAAGTATAAGACCTTTAACCGGGATGAAGCGATCTGGCGGGATATTTTCCGAAAAGAGCTGGATGAGATGATCGATCAGCTTTACAACTTCGTCTCCATCTGCTGCTGGGTACCCTTCAATGAGGGCTGGGGACAGTTTGACGCGCTGCAGATCGGCCGTCACGTCAAGCAAAAGGATCCGACCCGTTTTGTAGATCATGCCAGCGGCTGGTACGATCAGGGCGGCGGTGATTTCCGTTCGATCCACCGCTATATTATGCCCGTTCAGGTGCCGAAGAAGGAGCTGGACCGCGCGTTCGTCCTGAGTGAATTCGGCGGCTACTCCCGCATTGTGGAAGGGCACGTCTGGAATAAAACAAGAAGCTTCGGTTATATGATGTTCCGCACGCGTGAAAAACTGACGAGCGCGTACCGCAGACTTTTTGAGAAGCAAATCATCCCCAATGTCAGCAAAGGTCTGGCCGCCACTGTCTACACACAGGTTTCCGATGTAGAGTTTGAGGTCAACGGCATACTGACCTATGACAGAACACAGATCAAGCTTGACGCCGATACGGTAAAAACGCTTAACCGCAGACTGCGAGAATCCTCAACCGATTAAAACAGGGGGCACTTCAGATGAAAACTATGAAAAGAACCGTCTCTTTGCTGATCGCCGCGCTGTTCATGCTGACCGTATTCCCGATCAGCGCGTCCGCCGCGACGCCCGAATTTTCGTTTTCCAGTACAGTCAACGCTTCCAATCAGGTTGTTCTGTCCGTTGATCTGAAAAACGCGAATGATTTCAACGCGATCACTTTTTCGATCACATACGACAGCGTTCTGCAGCCTGTTACCGCGACAGAGGCGAATGAAGAATGCTCGGTCAATCTGAACGGCAGCACCGGAATTATTGTCAGCGCGTATACACAGGACAACGCCGGCGTCAGCGTGCTCCATCTTGCCGAAATCGTCTTCAATTCGACCGCGCCGAAATCACAAAACGAGGCCGCGATCCAGACTGCTGTCAAAATCGCGCAGGCAAACGGCGCGAAGGTAACGGTGGCGGACGTCACTTATACGGTACAACTGCACGATTACAACGACTGGACGGTCGTCACCCCATCCACCTGTACGCAGAATGGCACCAGTCAGCGCGTCTGCAAAATCTGCGGAAACATCGATACGCGTTCAGACGCCATCAACGCGAACAATCACAGCTTTAAGAATTACGTCTACAACAACGACGCGACCTGCGACGCCGACGGTACAAAAACCGCTGTCTGTGAATACGGCTGCGGAAAAACCGACACCGTTCAGGCGGATGGTACGGCGAAAGGTCACAGCTACGGCGCCTGGGTCAGCACCGGCGCGGAGAAGCACCAGCGCGTTTGCGCCAACGACAGCAAGCACGTTGAAACGGCCGCGCATACCTTCGGCGATCCCGTTCGCCAGAACCCGACCTGTACGGCCGTCGGCTACGACGTATACACCTGTACGGCCTGCGGCTTTGAGCGGAAAGATCAGATCGATATGCTGCCGCACAACCCGCTCAAGCTCGACGCGGTACCCGCCACCTGCACCACGGCCGGTCTGACGGAAGGAAGCGTTTGCGCGGACTGCGGAACGATCCTGACAGCGCAGACGGAGATCCCCGCGCTCGGGCATGATTATCAAAGCGCTGTGACGACCGCCGCGACATGTACGGCGGCAGGCGTAATGACCTATACCTGCTCCCGCTGCGAAGACACCTACACGGAAACCATTCCCATGATCGCGCACACACCCGAGACCATCCCGGCGGTAGCCGCGTCCTGCACGTCTGACGGTTCGACGCAGGGAAGCAAATGCGCCGTCTGCGGCACGATCCTGACCGCGACAGAACCGGTCGCTGCGCTCGGACACGACTACAAGCTCACCGCGACCGTTGACGCGACCTGCACAGCGGAAGGCAGCAGAACATTCACCTGCACACGCTGCGGAGACAGTTATACCGAAACGATCGAAAAGCTCCCGCACACACCGCGGAAGCTGGCGGCGAAGGCGGCGACCTGTACGGAAGCCGGTCTGACCGAAGGCAGCGAATGCGCTGTCTGCGGCACGATCCTGACCGCGCAGGAGACCATTCCGATGCTTGCCCACACCCCTGAAGCGATTCCCGGCAAGGCCGCGACCTGCACGCAGACCGGTCTGACAGAGGGCAGCAAATGCTCTGTCTGCGGCACGATTCTGACCGAACAGGAAACCATCCCCACCATCGCCCATACACCGGAAGCGATTCCCGGCAAAGCCGCGACCTGCACGGAAACCGGGCTTTCCGAAGGCAGCAAGTGCTCTGTCTGCGGTGAGATCCTGACAGCGCAGAAAACCATCCCCACCATTGCCCATACACCGGAAGCGATCCCCGGCAAAGCCGCGACCTGCACGGAAACCGGGCTTTCCGAAGGCAG